>JAEXBW010000107.1 GCA_023393825.1 Elusimicrobiota bacterium
AAACATTTAAGGGCGGCGTGCATAAGTACGCCGCTCTTCTTTTTTGTAAAATATAGTATAAGGTTTATAAGGCCGCCAAATAAATTACAGGCAGGTTAAAATATATGCAGGCAAACAGTTTTTTAGATAGAGTTAAAGTTTATGTAAAAGCGGGTAAGGGCGGCGATGGTTGCCTTTCCTTCCGCAGAGAGAAATTTATAGAATTCGGCGGCCCCAACGGCGGTAACGGCGGGCGCGGCGGCGATGTTTATTTTAAGGCCGAACCAAACCTTACCACGCTTCAGGAACTTGCATATAACCCGCATATAGAAGCCTCCAACGGCGGCAAAGGCGGTACTAACAATAAAACAGGCTTGGACGGGGACGATAAGATTTTGCTGGTCCCGCTCGGCACCGTTATTAAGCAGGACGGCGTTGTTATTGCGGATTTAACCGAACCCAATCAAATGGCAAAAGTAGCCCAAGGCGGCAGAGGCGGCAGGGGCAACCAAAGCTTTAAAACACAATTTAACACCGCACCCAGAATTGCGGAAAACGGACAGCCCGGACAAGAAGTTACCCTTATATTAGAACTTAAAGTCTTAGCTGACGTCGGTTTAGTAGGCTTTCCCAACGCGGGCAAAAGCACATTTTTGGCGGCGGTATCTTCCGCACGTCCTAAAATTGCGGACTATCCTTTTACCACGCTTAACCCCAACCTTGGCATTTGCACGCACAAAAATAAAAGCTTTGTTGTCGCCGATATCCCCGGCATTATAGAGGGCGCAAGCGACGGCAAAGGTTTGGGCCACCAGTTTTTAAAACATATAGAACGCACGCGCGTTTTGCTGCACCTTATAGACCCTGCGGGCTTTGACGGCTTAGATGCCGTTAAATCCGCAAAGGTTATTGAGGGCGAACTTAAAAAGTTTGGTACGGATTTAAGCAAAAAACCGCGCATAATACTTGTTAACAAAGCTGATACCGACGGTGCGGAAGAAGTATTTAAAAAAGTTCAAAAGAAATATGCAAAATATCCCGTGTTATTTATTTCCGCCGCGGCAAAAACAGGCTTGGGAAAAGTATTGGACGAAGTTGTAAAAGTACTTTCCAAAAACCCGATTGTTATAAAGCAGAAAGAAGACACCGGCCCCGCCATTCACGCCTTAGCGCCTATGTTTAATATTGTGGATTTGGGCGACGGACGCGTGCAGATAACAGGCAGGCGCATAGAAGAATTTTTGGCTATGACAAACTTTGCCCAGCCCGAAGCCATTGACCGCTTAAGAAAGATATTTAAGAAGATAGGTCTTGAAAAGGCCCTGCTTAAAAAAGGCGTGGAAACAGGCAGCGTAATTGTTGTTGGCAGCAGAGAATTTGAATGGAACGGCAGTATGGACGAGGAAGTTTCTTCCCTGCCGGAAAGAATTGGCGGATACAGCGTGCGCGAAAGCAAGGCCGAACGTCTTGCCAAACGCAAAGCCCGCAGAGAGAAAAAAGCGGAGTTATAATGAGTATTTTTGAGGCGGGTATGCTTATATGCTTTGGTATAAGCTGGCCCTTTGCAATAACTAAAGTTATAAAAGCAAAAAGCGTAAAAGGCATAAGCCTTGGGTTTTTAAACCTTGTTTTTATAGGTTATATTTTGGGTATCACTCATAAGTATCTTTATAATTTAGACTGGGTAATATTCCTTTATATTTCCAATGCTTCTTTTGTTCTTACGCAAATTGTTTTATATTTTATTTACGACGATAAGCCTTTCTTCGCTTCAACAAAATAATTGCTTTAACAAAAACAAAACCGCCGCTTGCTTATATGCAAACGGCGGTTTTTATTTTGGCTGAAATCTTATTTTAAATATTGTTTTTTGGCTACATCACCCTCGCGCAAATCTTTAACAAAATCAAGCAGGGCGTTTCTTACTCTCTTTTTTGCGGCCCTTATCTGCATAACATTTTTAGTCGGTATTCCCGCTGCGGCTTTAGAAACTTTAAAAGGTTTTTGCGCCTCGTAATTAAGCACGGCACAGATAAGCTCCGCCGTTCTTTTTGTATCTTTTATCCCTATCTGCGTTATGGCTCTGCCGAAGGTTTGCATAATTGCGCGGTAAAGCATTTGTTTGGAAACAGACCCTATAATATAAGGCATACCCGCAAGGCCGCTTTCCGTATAAACTTTAGAAAAGTATTCGTTATTTACCACCATATCCTCTTCAACGGAATTATAAAGAACTATTGCCCTTAGCTGCGCAAGATAATACCAAAAGACAGCTTGGTCGTAGTCGCCTTTAACGACAAGAGAGTGGGAAAAAGCAAAAAGGATAGCAGGGTCCATACTTTGTATTTCCTGCGACTGAGAGGCAAATTCAGGTACGGAAGCGGTGTATTCTTTAAGCCCCTGTTCGTAGCCTGTTATCTTAGCGGAAAGTTCCGCTTGTACGCTTTGCGTGCCTACCTGTTTTGTACAGCCTGCAAAAACAAAAACGGACAGAACTAAAAAGAGAGAAAAAAAGTTTTTCATAATAATCCTTTAAATAAATTCTTTTGCAATTTTTTCCGCAACGGCGTTCATTTTGTTGCGAAGTTCGGTTGTGTCGTCGTCGTATCCTACCAAATGCAAGGTGCCGTGCGCGGCAAGCACAAGCATCTCCAAAAGTGCGCCGTGGCCCTGCTGCTTTGCTTGTTTTTTGGCCTGCGGAAAACAGACAAAAACATCACCGAAAGGCCCGCCCTGCTTGGCGTCAAAATCATACCCGAAGGAGATTACATCGGTAACATAATCGTGATTAATAAATTGTTTATTAATTTTATGTATTTCTTTTTCGCCGACGATAATTAAATTAAGTTCGCCGTTGTTTACGGCGGCGCGGCCCAAAGCTTTTAATATAACTTTTTTATATTTTGCGCTTGTTTTATAGTATTTCGGCAAGTCGGTTTTATAGAAGATATTTATTTGCATTTCTTTTCCCACGCGTCGTAGGCAACAAGTATATTTTGCACAAGCGGGTGGCGCACTATATCGGCATTTTCAAATTCAAAAAACACAATGCCCTGCACTTTTTTAAGTATGTTTTTTATTTTTATAAGGCCGCTTTCCTGATGTTTGGGCAAATCTATTTGCGTAATATCGCCCGTTACAACCATTTTGGAGTTTATGCCCATACGGGTTAAAAACATTTTCATTTGTTCGGGCTGGGTGTTTTGCGCTTCGTCTAAGATTATAAAAGCGTTTTCTAAAGTGCGGCCGCGCATATAGGCAAGCGGAACAATTTCTATAACATTAGCATAGCGCAAAGCGTTAAACTTTTCCGCGCCGAGCATATTTATGAAAGAGTCGTAAACGGGGCGGAGGTAAGGGTCCACCTTTTCGTTAATATCACCGGGCAAGAAACCCAGTTTTTCGCCAGCTTCCACTATCGGGCGGGTTACAACAATTTTGCCCGCTGTTCCCATTTCCAAAGCGCGAAGAGCGCAGGCGCAAGCTAAAAAAGTTTTGCCCGTACCCGCAGGCCCCGTGCAGATAACCAAATCATTATCCACTATGGCTTGTATATATTCCTGCTGATTTTTTGTGCGCGGTTTTACGGGTTTGGAATGTTGCGGCTTAAAGATAATGCCGTCTGCAAAAGGGACTTTATCGTAGGCGTGCGTGTTGGGCAATGGCGGCTGCCTTAAAATATCAAGGTTCTTTTTAAGTTTGGCGTAAGCTTTATCCACGCGGGAGTGTATGCCGCTTAGGGCAAGCTCCGCGCTGCCGTCTTTGGCGTGGTGTAGTGTAAGTTCTATTTTAAATTCTTTTTCAATCGCTTTAAGATTGCTGTCCTGCACGCCGAGCAGTGTAAAAATTTCGTCCTGATTTAAAAGTTTTAACTTTTTTATCACAGAAACTTTGTCCTTCCCCTCGGTATAACAACGATACCAGACGGGTCTATAAAATAGTTTTGGGAATCATTTTCTTTATTATGCCCGATAACGGAACGTTCGGGGACTAAATTAAATCTGTCCACAATGGTCTTTTTGATGCGGCAGTTTTTGCCGATAACGCAAGAGTCCATTATAATACTGTCTTCTAAAACTGCCCCTTCCATAACAGTTACATTGCTGGCAAGTACGCAGTTTTTAATTATGCTTTTAGGGTGTATTATGCAACCGTTGCTAAGCATACTGTTTTCCAACGTGCCGCCGATATACGTGGTGGGCGGAGTATTGTGAACGGAAGTATTGATGGGCCAAAGCGGATTGTTTAAATCAAACTTAGGCTTGGGACCTAAAAGGTCCATATTGGCTTGCCAGTAGGCCTCTATCGTACCGACGTCGCGCCAATAGCCCTTTTCCTCGTAAGATTTAATACCTTTAAGTTCTTCCGAAGGAAAGTCGTAAGCAAAAGTTCTGTATTGTTTTAAGATAACGGGCAAAATATTTTTGCCGAAGTCCAACGACGGAACATCGCAATATTTCTGCTGTAATATTTTAAGTAAAACGCCTTTATCAAAAATGTAATTACCCATAGAAACATAAGCATTCTTGGGATTGCCGGGAATGCCTTTAGGGTTTTGCGGCTTTTCGTCAAAGCTGATAATTCTGTTATTATCGTTTACGGACATAACGCCAAAGGCGGAAGCCTCTTTAACGGAAACAACATTTGCGGAAACGGTAACATCCGCCTTATTTTTAAGGTGGAAGTCTATCATCTTGCCGATGTCCATTCTGTAAATATGGTCCGCGCCGAAGATTGCAACAAGGTCGGGATTGAAATCGTTAATTAAGCTGATATTTTGGCGGATAGCGTCGGCCGTGCCGCGGTACCAAATTTCGCCAAGGCGCATTTGCGGCGGAACTACCGTTAGAAAGTGGTCCCTGCTGATACCTTTAGCGGGCCAGCTGACGCGCAAATATTCTATAAGTGATTGGGAAAGATACTGCACTAAAATATAAGAAGAAAAAATATTGGAATTAACGAAGTTGGACAAAACAAAATCTATAATTCTGTATTTACCGCCGAACGGTACTGCCGGTTTGGACCTTTCTTTGGTAAGCGGAAACAGCCTTTCGCCTTTGCCGCCCGCCATTATCATACCGAGAACTCTCATAATATAAGCCTCTCCCCTAATATATTGGACAAACAAAGCATAAAGATTATGCTTTAACAGAAATTTGCTAAGGTTTTAGTTTGAACCCAAGGGAAGCTTTTTTTGCATAGCTTCAAAAGCTTCGTAAGACCAGGGCATTCTTTCCTTAAACATTTTGGCAATCGCGTCGGCATAGACGCGGATTTCGTACTGAGCGTGGGCGTCTGCCCTTAAAGAAATAAAGTTAAGTAAGCTTCTGGCGTTTACGCTCCAGTAAAATTGTGTGTACTGTCCGACGGGCAAAATGCCGCGGGCCATTTCGCGCGCGACGCCTGCCTCTAAAAGTTTTTTATAGGATTGGTAAGAAGCCTCTACGCTGTCGGCATAGATTTTTGCCAACTCCGCATTGTTAAGCTCTGCGGAAGAAACAGAACCCTGTTTGTTTTTGTTATCTTGTGCGCGGAATTCCTGCGGGATATAAAATTCGTCCTGAACCTCGGTATAGCGTGCGCTGACTTCGTTATAAGAACCCCAGCGGTGGCGCATCCATTGCCTTGCAATAAAGATAGGGCATTTAACGTGGAACTGAAAATAACAATGCTCAAAAGGAGTGTGGTGGGCGTGTTCAAGAAGATATTTAATTAATGCTTTATCTTTGTCTTCCCCCTTGCTTACGCTGCCAAATGTTACACGGGCGGAGCTTACTACTCTTAAATCGCCTCCCATAAAATCCACAAGTTTAATAAAGCCGTGGTCCAAAAGGGGAATAAGTTCGGTATATTGTTGTGCGGGGGTTGAAGTCATATTAAAATCTCCTGAAAAATGTTATTTATAGGGTACCAAATTTATATTTAAAATTCACTAAGAACTTTAGGCGGCGGACGCGTCAAAAACCAGCACCGCGCTTTGCCCCGCTGTGGAAGCAAAAGGCACTATAACCGCGTCTTTATACGGGCCGAAAGATGTTTGCGCCATATCACAAGCCACCCCCGGGATTTCCGCCACGGCTTTTGGAGCAAGCCCATTGCCCGTCCAGTTTAAAAAATATAACTTTGCGGAAGAATAACTGCCAAAAACGTCCGACAACAACCCAAGCTTTGTTTGATGTTCCAACGCGCCGACAACAGTTTGCCCCACCGCGTTTTTAAACGCGAGTACAGGCGTATAAAGCCTTTGCGGCTTGCCGTTTATTTTAAGCCTGTTGGGCGTGGTGGCAAAGTCAAAGCCAGAGGGGGATTCGGTATAACTGCCACGCTTTTCAAACTGTATTCTTAACTTTTGGGCGGGCGTGGTGTAAATTATATTTTTGCGGCCAGCTTCTTTAAAATCAAAAAGGTTGAAGCCGAAAATACTTTCAAAACTATAGGCGGAAAGTGTTGCGCCGCGGCCGAAAGAACCGTCCTGATAAACCAGCTGTGCAGCGGAACTGAAACCCGTTGCGGGGCTGAAATCCTGCACGTATAAATCGCGCGGCCCGCCCTGTACGGAAATACCTTTTACAATGCCGCGCACGGTGTCCGTTTGCTCTAAAGTTTGGCCCTTGGCTTCAAGCACAAGAGTATAAAACTTTTCCGAACTGCTATCGTAAACAGAGGCGAAAATTTGCGCGCGGCCCGCTTGTTTTAAGTCCGCCGCGTCTAAAGCTATTATCTTTCTTAAAGGGCTTAGCGCGAAGGAAGAAACTTCCTTCAACTCCTGCCCCTGCAAAGCAAAAACTTTTAGGGAATTATCTTCCGCAAAGGCAAATACGGCATCGTTGCTGCCGTCGCCGTCAACATCGCCGAAAGCCGCCGCCTTTACTTTACCATCTATATTTTTTGTCTGCATCACGGGCTGAATAACGCTAAGGCCGCCTTGCATAGCCTGCGGTTGTATCGTAGCGGGCGCAACAGGCGCTGGAGCGGTTACAAAAATTTCGGCCTCGTAAGAAAATACATTTTGCTCGCTGTCTAATTGCCCTATTGCATAAAGTTCTTCAGTCTGAATTATCTTTCCGTCAAGCTGACGCTTTAATATTTTGCCCAGATTTTTGCCAGTTTTGGGGTTTATAAGTTCTTCCCCCCACTCCGCCACCCTAAAGGCATCTCCCTTTTGCGGTTTAACTTTAAAGGCGGAAATATCCAAATAAACTTTGGCCCCGTCCTGCTTTACTATAAGGGCAATATCTTTGGCGCCAAGAACGCCGCCGAAAGAGAGAGTAAAAATTAAAAAAAGGCTTATATTTCTAAATAGATTTTTCATATTATAATTCTATATTATTTAACCGTAAAAGCAAGGACGCAATTTGCTAAAATTATTTATATGAAAATAAAGTCCGCCATAATATACCTTAACCGCACCAAAGAGCAAAACGGCAAACTTTGCGCCGCTTTGGAAAAAACTCTTGACGCCTTTGGCATACAACATTATGTGGCGGATTATAAAAGCACACGCGGCGAAATTAAAAAAGGTACGGATTTAGCAATATGCCTTGGCGGCGACGGAACGCTGCTTAGGGCCGCGCGCGCGGCTGCGGGCAAAGACGTAAAAATTATAGGCATTAACAGCGGCAGCCTTGGCTTTTTATCTTCGTCGGAAGTGACAAACAATTTTACAAATATAATAGAAACAATTTTAAAGGGTAAAACCCAAAAGCAGAAAAGAATGCTTTTGGATGTTACTTTAACGCGCAACGGCAAAGTTGCCTTTAAAGACTGCGCGCTTAATGAATGTGTTATAAAAACCTGTCAGGCAAGGGCGGTAACCCTAAGCGCAAGTTACGCGGGGGAAGAGATAAAAGAATTTTTTGGCGACGGGCTTATAATATCAACGCCCACGGGTTCCACGGCCTATAACTTAGCCGCAGGCGGCCCTATCGCCTACCCTACCCTAGACGCTTTTATTTTAACGCCTATCTGCCCCCATACTTTGGCGCAAAGGCCTTTGGTTTTACCCGCCGATAAACCTTTAACCATAGAAATATCCCCAAAAAAACCTGACATTGCCCTTGTATTAAGCCTTGACGGGCAAATAAATTTTACGCCAAATTACGGCGACACCCTTACCATAACCAAAAATAAAGGAAGCGTTTGTATTCTTTACCCTAAAGAATATGGCTTTTTTAATACTCTTACGGCAAAACTTAAGTGGGGCAGCAGATAATGTTAAAAAGCATCGCTATAAAAGACTTCGCCATAATATCCTCCTTAGAATTGGAACTTAAAGAAGGCCTTAATATTTTTACGGGGGAAACGGGCGCGGGTAAATCAATAGTAATTGAGGCGCTCGGCTTTGCCGCAGGCGGCAGGGGCGACAGCGGGCTTATCCGCCACGGCGCGCAAAAAATGAGCGTTAGCGCGGTATTTTATTCCGACGCGCTTCCAAAAAATTTAAAGCAAAAATACAATATAACACAAGATACCTTTACCGTAAGAAGAGAGTTGGACAATAAAGGCAAAACCCGCGCGAGCGTAAACAATACCGCAGTTTTGGTGGCGGATTTGGCGCAACTGGGCGAGGCTTTGATAGATTTTCACGGGCAGCACGAGCATCAAACATTGTTTAAAAAAGAAGCGCATTTAGATATTTTGGACTCTTTTGCGGGCAATCAAGCAGAGCTTAAAGCCGTTGAAGAAGCTTGGCAAAAAACGCAGGAACTTAAGGCCAAGATAGACGCTTTAAAAATGTCCGCCGCCGATAAAGAAAGAACTTTAGATTTATATAAATACCAACTGCAGGAAATAGAAAAGCTTGATATTAAGGCTGGCGAAGATGCGGAAATTGAAGCAGTTTTGCCAAAGCTTAAAAACGCGGGGAAGTTAAAAGAACTTTCCGAACAAGCTTACGCTATTTTGAGCGAGATTGAAGGCTCCGCCTGCGAACTGCTTGCAAAAGCGGCAGATTTAACCGCCGATATGGCGCAGGAAGATGCGGCAATGGCGTCTGCCGCGGAAGAGTTAGCCTCTGCCCGCGCGGCCGTGCAGGATATAGCGCAAACACTTTCCTCCTACAAAGATAATATAGATATAGACCCGCAGGCTTTGGACGATATGCTATCGCGCCAAGAAAAATTAAGAAAAATTAAACTTAAATACGGCCCCGCCTTGGAAGATGTTTTAGCCTTTGCCCAAACACTTAAAACCCGTATAGCGGACCTTGAAAGCGGCGAGCAAAATATAGATAAATTTGAAGCAGCCCTTGAAATTGCCCTTAAAAAACTTCTATCCTTAAGTGAGGGGCTGCATAATAAGCGCGCTAAAGCCGCGCAAGAGTTAAGCAAAGAAGTTGTAAAAGAAATTGCACCCTTAGGTTTTGAGCAGGTACGTTTTGAAGTAAGCCTTGAACAAACCACGCAACCCGGCCCGAAAGGAACGGACAGCGCGGAGTTTTTGTTCTCTTCCAACCCGGGACAAGGGTTAAGACCGTTGCGCAGTATTGCCAGCGGGGGGGAAATTTCAAGATTGATGCTTGGTCTTAAAACAGTGCTTGCGGGCGGAACACCCTTAATGGTGTTTGACGAGATTGACGCGGGCATTAGCGGACACACGGGAAAACTGGTGGGCCGCAAGCTTAAAAAAGTAAGTTTTGGCAGGCAGGTTTTGTGTGTGACCCACTTAGCGCAGGTAGCCGTTTTTGCCGACAGACACTTTACGGTTGAAAAAATTGTAGGCAATAACAGTACCGAAGTTAAAGTAAACTTGCTTGAAGATGTTGATAAAGTACGCGAAATTGCTAGAATGATAGGTAGCAGCCGTACCGCCTCGGCAGGGTATAAACACGCGCAAGACCTGCTGAGCGAGGCGCAAAGTCAGATTTAAATTAAAAGGAGATTAATATGGCTGAACAGGAAATAAAAGAAACGGTAGCAGAAGAAAAGGAAGCCTGCTGCACAAAACACAAATGCAAAATTATGCACAAGCTTTTTGGGCTTAAAGGGCTTGCCGTTATCTATAAAGCTTTAAGCATCTTTGTTATTTTGTACTTAGTTTACTTAATAAGCATGGTTTGGTTTTTGTCTTTCCAGGCCGAAGATGCCGATAAAGCCGCTTCCGCTATGCTTACCTTGCAGCTTGTTCTTACTTACAGCTTTTACGCTCTGGTTCTTCTTACAATATCCAGAGTGCTTAAAACCCTTAAGAAGATTAAACACGCGGTAGAGCATAAATAAATCTGTTTTAACTGTGCGGCGGCAAACTTTAATATTGTTTTGCCGCCGCATTTTTAGCTTTTATAACTTTATATCCGCCCTTAACAAGAAGATACAATGAAAAAATTTTTATTATTTATATTTTTAGCTGCAACCCTTACCCCCAACGCCTACTGCGAAGCCATTAAACTTAAAAACGGAATGATAATAAACGGCTCCATAGTAGGGCAGACGGAATATATCCTTAACGTACAAACTTCTTACGGCGCAATAACAATAAACCAGCGCGAAGTGGAAAAAATTATGCCCGACCTTCACCGCGTAATACTAAAAGGCGGAGGGGAATTTATTGGCACGGTGCTGGATTTAGACCAATTTAACCTTTCCCTTAAAACCGATAACGGCGTTGTAAATATAGACGTAGCGCAAATAGCCTCTATGGAAGTTTACGACTATAACGAAGCCGAAAAACAAAAACAATATGTAGAAAAAAAGGCCGAACTTGAACAGCAGGCCGTATCTGCCGTAACTTCTCAGGGAGTAGCTGCCACAGCTATGGAAACCAAGACAGCCGCGGCGGAAGCTGGCAGCAGTATATCGCAAGGCGGGCTGGCTTTTGACTCTGATTTAGAAACTGTTTTCCCCTCCAAGCCCGAGGTGGTAGAACCCAGCTATGTATACAATTACCGCGTGCATAACAACGAAGACAAACCCGCGGCGGAAGAAAAAATTGAACCGCTCCCAGGCGAAGCCGCCGCTAAAGAAGAAATTACCGCGGAAGAGCAAATAAAACAAAAAGATATCGGCAAGAATTACTTTGGGCTTAACGCTGGCATGCTAAATACTCCTTTAAGTTTGGATTTATCCGCCTTTGGCGGCAAGGCTGACGCGGACGTGGGCGGAAGCAATGTGTCCTTCGGTTTTACATATATGCGCCGCCTTAGCCAAAGGTTCTGGCTTGGCGGAAATTTACTGTTCGGCTTTGTACCCAAAACACATTTTAACGGACTTACCGTGGACGGACAAACAGATGTCGCGATGAAAACATCGGGGCAAATTTATGAGGTTAATTTACTTTCCAACTTTTATATTAACCCCAAGAGCAAAACAAGGGTTTACCTTACGGGCGGGGCGGGATATTCCATTTTAAGCTTAGACGGTAATACTGCCTATTTCTCTACCCCGGGAGATCCAAACACTTTAACAAGCGGTAAAGATGTTTCCTTTTCCTCCTCTTCGCCCAGCGTGCTTTTGGGCATAGGCGTTGAGCGCACGATACAGGATATTAACATAGGCCTTGAGGTGAGAGGAAAATATACCTCCTACCAAAAAGAACTAAAGGAAAGTTCCAACACAAGTATCTTTGCATCTATTAAAGTCAGCTGGTTCTTTTAATGAAAATTCTTATAATGCCCAACTCGCTTAAAGGCAGCTTGAGCGCGGGGGATTTTTGCAAATATGCCGCCAAGGCCTCGGGCAAAAAAAACACTTTTGAGTTTTTGCCTGTTTCCGACGGCGGAGATGGTATTTTAGATGTTTTTGCCGCCGCCTATCCCAAAGCAAAAAAACATAGCGTTGTTGTTATTGACGCGGTTTACACAATTCGCAAAGCGCCTTACCTTATTTTACCAGACGGAAAAACCTGCATTATAGAAACCGCAAAAATATGCGGCTTGGGATATTTAAAAAAAGAACAGCTTAACCCGCTTGGCGCGACGTCGTTTGGCGTGGGGCAAGTTATACAAGCCGCAATAAAACGCGGCGCAAAAATATTTTATATCGGGCTTGGCGGCGTGGCCTGTAATGATTGCGGCGCGGGTATGGCGGCAGCATTAGGCTACGAATTATATGACGCTGAGGGCGAGCAAATCCCGCTGGGTGCAAAAGCGCTTTTGGATTTACGCGCTATCGGCAAAACGCCAGCCATATTAAAAGGCATAAAATTTATAGGTTTAAGCGATGTTACCAACCCGCTTTTGGGCAAGAACGGCTCCGCACAGGTTTATGGCCCGCAAAAGGGCGCAAATCCCGCGCAGGTAAAGATTTTAGAGCAGGCGCTAATCAACTGTTGCACTGTTGTTAAAAAGGCTTTAAAACGCAATATAAACAAACCGCGCTGCGGCGCTGCGGGCGCGATAGCGGCAGGGCTGCACGGCTTTTTGGGCGCAGAGCTGGAGGACGGCGGAACTTTTATCTTAAATAAATTAAACGCGGCTGAAAAAATTAAAAAATGCGATATTGTTATAACTGCGGAAGGCAAATTGGACGCGCAAACATTTTACGGCAAAGCGCCGCTGGCAGTTTGTAAGTTGGCAAAAAAATATAAAAAACCCGTCGTTTTTATTTGCGGAGTTAATGAGATTAAAGATTTTTCTCTTCTAAAAAAACACAATATAGTAAAAGTTATAGAGCTTGCTGATTTTGCGGGCGGCGCGGAAGAATCTTTTAAAAACGCCGCAAAATATATCCCCGCCGCAATAAAAGAATCTATTAAGTAACTCCGTTTTCCTCTTCCTTTTTGTTGGCGCAATTCTTACTCCAACTATTTTTTTATCCTCCTTCTTATATCCTGTATCTTTTTAGCCCCCCGCTTGGAGGTTTTTGGGCGATTTGCGGGGCTTGTGAAATTTGAGATTTTTTATATTACAACAGCGCGGATTGTTTGAGCGGAAAAGAGAGGGTTTTACCTTAAGGCTTTTCTCTTTTACGCGAGTTGCCGCGCGGGCATAAAAAATAAATTTCACTCCGCCATGAGCCTAAAAACCTCCAAGCAAAAAATAAATCTAAATATAATTATTGCCGTTAAAACTTTGCAAACAAAAACCCCCGCTCCATACGGAACGGGGGTTTGTTGCAAAAGAGTTTACTTATGCGGCTATTTTATTTGTGTCTACATGTAAACCCGGGCCCATTGTGGAGGATACAGAGATTGTTCTCATATATACGCCTTTAGAGGTTGAGGGTTTTACTTTAGCAATGACGTCCAAAACAGCTTTTGCGTTTTCATACAGTTTTTCCGCTTGGAAGGAAGCCTTGCCCACGGGAACGTGGACAATACCGTAAGCGTCTGCCTTGAACTCGATTCTGCCTGCTTTAAGTTCTTTTACCGTCTGAGCGACGTCAAAAGTAACTGTGCCTGCTTTCGGGTTTGGCATTAAGCCGCGGGGGCCTAATATTTTGGCAGCTTTTGCAAGATCCTTCATGGTGTCGGGGGTGGCGACGAGAACGTCAAAGTCAATTTTGCCTTTAACGATTTCTTCAATAAAGTCGTCTCCGCCTACCATATCGGCGCCTGCTTTTTGCGCTTCCTGTGCTTTTTCGCCTTTGGCGATAACACCCACGCGTTTGGTTTTGCCCGTACCGTTGGGAAGAACGACCATCGTTCTTACCTGTTGTTCGGACTTTTTGGTATCAATACC
Source organism: Elusimicrobiota bacterium (assembly GCA_023393825.1). GTDB lineage: Bacteria > Elusimicrobiota > Elusimicrobia > Elusimicrobiales > Elusimicrobiaceae > Proelusimicrobium. Next base: position 13,595 of record JAEXBW010000107.1, read on the forward strand.
CAAGCGGACGTGCAGTTCTACTGTTTCGTCAAACTTGGCTTTTGCGTGGTCTTTGCACAGAGTTAAGGCTTCTTTAAGGGAATATAACGCGCCCTGTTTCAAAGTTTTTTTTGATGCTTCAATTCTTTTTCCCATCTATTGCTCCTTAAGGTTAGCGGACGGATTAACGTCCTCCCTTTTCAATCTTTATTTTATTATGTCTACGCCCATGCTTCTGGCTGTGCCTTTTACCATTTCGGCAGCTTGCTTAACGTCGGTGGTGTTTAAATCGGGCAGTTTTTCCGCGGCGATTTCTTCGCACTGTTTCTGTGTAAGCTTGCCTACTTTTTCCTTATGAGGTACGCCTGAACCTTTCTTAAGGCCAAGCTTCTTTACGATAAGTACCGCCATAGGAGGCATCTTGGTGATAAAGGTGAAAGATCTGTCTTCAAATACTGTGATGACGACAGGTATCTTGATACCTTTTTCTAACTTTGCTGTTTTGGCATTAAACTGTTTGCAAAATTCCATGATGTTTACGCCGTGCTGACCCAATGCGGGACCGACGGGTGGTGCGGGGTTTGCCGCGCCTGCAGGAATTTGCAGTTTAATGTATCCTTTAATCTTTTTCTCTTTTGCCATTTTTTGTTTACTCCTTAAATCCCTTGCCTTAATAACTTAAGACAAGGTACTACAAAACTAGTTAATCTTTTCCACCTGGAGGTAATCAAGCTCCACGGGGGTTGCTCTGTCGAACACCGTAACCATAACTTTAAGTTTATTTTTGGTTTCGTTGACTTCTTCTATCACGCCCACGAAGTGCTTAAACGCGCCTTCGGTAATGCGTACCTGTTCGCCGTGGCTAAACTGTACTGCGTGTTTGGGTTTGCCGTCCGTAACGGTTGTAAGTTCCACAATGCCCGATATTTCTTCAGCCGGGAGAGGAACCGGATTAGGGTCGCCCAGAAAGCCTGTAACGCCGGTTATATTTCTGATAAACCAGTAAGACTGGCTGGAGAGTATCATTTCTACCAGAATATAGCCGGGGAAAAATTTGCGTTTTCTTAAAGTTTTTTTGTTTTGTTTGACTTCTACAACTTCTTCGGTAGGGACTAAAACGTTAAAAACTCTTTCGCCGAAATTTTGAACTTTTATCTGGGTTAAAATCTTTTCTTTTACTTTGTCTTCATGCCCTGTTTGGGTATGGACTACGTACCAGTGTTTTTCCTGAGCGGTTTCCTGCGCGGGGATATCCTGGGTCGCGGCTGTCTGTAATTCTTCTGTCATAAAATTATTCGCCTCCCAAAATCTTACCCAATACAGAGGATAAGACAAAATCTATTCCGCTTATATAGACCGCAACTATGGCAACGACCACAAAAACGAATATTGTGGACTGTACCATCTGCGCTCTTGAAAGCCATACGCTTTTTTTAAGTTCCGTATATGCTTCCCTAAAAAAGTTCATTGCGTTATTCATATAACCTACCGTATTTATTTAGTATGGCAGGAGCGGAAGGACTTGAACCTTCAGTCCCGGTTTTGGAGACCGGTGGTTTACCAGTTAACCGACGCTCCCATAAACTGCTAAAGCCAAAACCTTATTTGGAGGCTTTGCTTTCTTTATGCGTTGTTTGTTTACCGCACTTTTTGCAAAACTTATTGGATTCTACTTTATAGTCTTTCTTTTTGCCTTTTGCAAAATAATAGTTCTTGCTTTTGCATTCGGTGCAGGAAAGGACATAAGTTACTCTTTCTGTTGCCATTTTATTTACCTGTTTTAAGATACCTAAAGGGACATTGCTGACAATGTCCCTATTAGGTTTTAAGATTTAAGCGTTACTCAATAATTTTGGTAACAACGCCTGCGCCCACTGTTTTGCCGCCTTCTCTGATGGCGAATCTTACGCCTTCTTCCATGGCTACAGGGGTGATCAATGATACTTCTATCTCAGCATTGTCGC
>JAEXBW010000120.1 GCA_023393825.1 Elusimicrobiota bacterium
CCGTTTTTGTATATAGGTATCTTAACCCCGTTTATCGTAAGCACGCCTGTATTTGGCGTAACTTTGCCGAATAGGAAGATTGCCTTTGCCTCCTCGCTTATACGCGTATTTTGGTGAGGATATTCCACCATAATCGGATAGAACTTATCAGGGTTTTTATCCCTGTTAGTAAGGTTTGGGGCTACGGGTATGCTTTCCTGCGGGTATAAAAAAAGGGGCGCAAGCAGAAAACAGGCTAAGATTATTATTTTTTTCATACTAATAAAATGATAACATAAAATATGCTTTACCGCGAACAGATTATAAACGCTTTAAACGAGTATCTTGATGTCGCTTCCAATCCCGAACACAATGGTTTGCAAGTAGAGGGAAAAAGAGAGATTGAAAGGATAGCTTTTGGCGTGTCCGCCAATATGGCGCTGTTTAGGGAAGCCGCGGCCTTTAAGGCCGATATGATAATTACGCACCACGGGCTTATTTGGGATAAGCCGCAGACGCTGACGGGAGTATTTGGCAAACGCGCGGCGTTTTTAATTAAAAATGATATTAACCTTGCCGCTTATCATCTGCCTTTAGATAAGCACCCTGTAATAGGCAATAATGCCTGTTTGGCAAAATTAATGGGCTTGGAAAATATAAAACCGTTTGGCGATTATCACGGCACAAAAATAGGCGTTGCAGGCACTTTGCCGCAACCCAAAAGCATTAAAGAAATTTACGAACTTTTACACGGCGAATGCCTTGCCTTGGGTAAAGACATTGTTAAAACCGTTGCCATAGTAAGCGGCGGCGCGCACGATATGTTTGAGCAGGCAATAGACGCAGGGGCAGATTTATATGTAACGGGTTCACGCGATGAATATGTTGTGGAACATTGCCGCGAGGTGGAAATAAATTTTATCGCCATGGGGCATTATAATTCCGAACGGCTTGGCATACAGGCGCTTATGGAATATGTAAATAAAAATTTTAAAGCGCAAACCAAGTTTATTGATGTCGCGAACCCTTTCTAGAGGAGAATGCTTATGCAGAAAATACACAGTAATATAGAAACTTACAGGGATTATATTTTGGAACTCCAAAAAAATATGACCTGCCGCCCCGCCGTATCACCCGAACTTGGCGGAAAAGGCGAATATGCCAAAAGCGAATACCTTGAGGCCGAACTTAAAAAATTAAAATTTGACGAAATGTACCACCTTGACGCCCCAGACGCCAGAGCGGAAAAGGGCATTCGCCCCAATATCGTTGCCAAATACTATGGCGAAGATAAAACAAAAACACTGTGGATTTTAGCGCATATGGACGTTGTACCCGAAGGCGAAAGAAGCCTTTGGAAAACCGACCCCTTTGAAATGGTTTTAGACGCTGACGGCGACACAATTTACGGCCGCGGCGTGGAAGATAACCAGCAGGCCGTAACAGCCGCTTTCCTTACCGCGCGCGCTATTATGGAAGCAGGCGTTCGCCCGCCCGTTAACTTGGGCGTTATGCTTCTTTCCGACGAAGAAGTAGGCAATGAATACGGTATGCAGTATGTGCTTAAGGCCAAGCCCGATGTGTTTGGCAAAGACGATGTTTTTGTGGTGCAGGATTCCGGCGAACCCGAAGGTAAAGAAGTTGAAATAGCGGAAAAAAATGTTTTTTGGTTCAAATTTACCACAACAGGCAAACAATGCCACGGCTCTATGCCTGATTCGGGCAATAACGCTTTTACGGCGGGAGCGCATTTGGTTATCCGCTTAAGAGATGGCCTTTATGCCAAGTTTGACAGGAAGGACCCGCTTTTCGCGCCCGACAAAAGCACTTTTGAACCGACGAGAAAAGAAGCTAATGTCCCCAATATTAACACTATCCCCGGCGTTGACGTGTTTTGTATGGACTGCAGATTTTTGCCCTCCTACAATCCTAAAGATGTAGAGGCGGAAGTTGCCCGCATAGTCAAAACCGTGGAAGACGATTTTAAAGTGCAGATTAAAGTGGATATAGTGCATAAAGCAGCTTCCTTCGCTACTCCTTCTGATTGCAAACTTGTAAAACTTTATTGCGAAGCGGTTGAAAAAATTAATAATGTTAAACCTAAAATCTTAGGCGTAGGCGGCGGTACTTTTGCCGCGGAAGTAAGAAACCTTGGCCTTGCTGCCGTCGTAGGTTCCAAAATATACGGCGAGCCGCATGTCCCTAACGAAAAATCAAGCGTCAAGTTTACAATGGCTGACGCTAAGGTTATTACATACGTCCTTATGAACTATAAATAGGTTACACGGGATTAAATGCAAAAGAAAGCCTTATTTAATATAGAAATCGTAATAGCGGTGCTTTTTATAGCGCTGCTTGCGGGCCTTTCCGTCAGAAAGGTAAGTATTTTAAAGGAAGAAGCGCAGAGCGGACTATCGGCCAAAAACCTTTCCGCCCTGCGTGATTCCATTGCCGTTTACCGCGGCGATAACGAGGGCAGCTGCCCGCAGGAACTGGGTGTTCTTTCCCCCGATTATATAGAAAAGGTTCCCTTTGCTTACGGTACGGACGGCACAAAAAGCAATAATGTTAAAAACGGCATTTACGCTGCGGCTTTTGATGGCAAAGGCGGTTGGATATACGACAATGAACCTTCCAGCGAAACCTATTGCCAAGTATTTTTAAACACAAAATAATTACGGAGTTTTAATGACAGCAACTTTGATACTTTTCTTTTATGCCTTGCTTTTCGGTCTTGTTATTGGCAGTTTTCTTAATGTTTGTATTTACAGAATACCTAACAATATGTCCATTGTTTTTCCGCCGTCTTCTTGCCCTAAGTGCAAAAATAAAATTAAGTGGTACGATAATATCCCCGTCTTAAGTTTTATTATTTTGCGCGCAAAATGCCGCAACTGCGGGCAAAAAATATCTTTTGAATATCCCGCCATAGAACTTTTGACAGGTTTGCTTACCGTGCTTTTTGTTTGGCGCTTCGGCATAAGCTGGTGGACGCCCGCCGTGCTGACTGTTGTTTATTGCCTTATTACGCTTTCCGTTATTGATATGCACACAATGATTATACCAGACAGATTTTCCATAGGCCTTACGGTATTTGCTTTGGCGTTTTCTTTTTTAAACCCCGCGTTTAGCGCTACGCCTTGGGATAAATTTATATCCGCTTTAATAGGCGGCTCTATAGGCTTTCTCGGGCTGTGGGCGCTTGCGATATTCGGGCAGTTTGTGTTTAAAAAGGAATCTATGGGCGGTGGCGACATAAAACTTATGGCGGCTATCGGCGCGCTTGCGGGCTGGATGGGCGTTATAAATACTTTGGTTGTTTCGTCGTTCGCGGGCATAGCTTACTTTGGCGTATTAATGCTTTTAAAGAAAGACCTTGGCGACAGGACAATCCCCTTTGGCCCGTTTTTAAGCGTCGGGCTTTTGGTTAATTTACTTATGCCGGGGCAAATGCTTTTTTATTAATAATTAAGTTTTTGCAACAATAAAAAACCGCTTCTTAACAGAGGCGGTTTTTTCTGTATGACAATGTATAAACACACAACGAGATATAAGCAGGAAACTCAACATAAATGAACTTTATTGCGGATATAGCCACAGCCAAAAAACCCTAAAATTATGCTTACTATCAAAAATAGTTTTGTCTTAATTTTTATAAATTGCCAAGAAGTTATATATAATAAATTTTAAAGACGCATGGGGGAAAACGTCGTACCTTGAGCCTTAAACGTGGCTTATAAAAATTTTTCTGTTTTTTGGACCTTGTCTAGCACAAGGTAGCTTTTGAGAAAATCAAAGGCATACGAAGAACCAAAAAGCAGCTCGTTATCAGACACAAGATATTTGGCCTAATTAACCGACTATTTTGTGTCGAATCTCTTCCGCTTTCGGGCGGAAGAGTACGGCTGTTATATTTTGGGTTATCTTCGTAGCTCAAATATGGCAGCCGTTTTTTATTGCCTGCCTATTTTAAACAGAAAACTTTTCAATTCAAAAAGTTGGAGTAAAAATGAAAAAAACAAGAATATTAATAACGGTATTAACGGCAGTTCTACTGACTGGATGCTCTGCATACCACCAGAGTAAGCACGGTATATTGTTGGATAGTCCTGTTGTTGAAATGACCCCTTTGGAGATAGGGCTAAAAGTAGGTGAAAAAATAACAGGTACTGCTGAATGCGAAAAGCTATTTGGTATGACAATATCAGCTCCAAAGAAATTGGCATACGGCGTACCACTTCAAGCCGAGGATGGGAACATCGCACCTGATGTTTGCACTAAAGGCGCAATATATGATGCTATGAATAAAAGTAACGCTGATACTATTGTCGCCCCGCAGTATATAGTTGTAAAAACAGGCGGTTTTATTTATAGCAAAACAAAAATTATCGTTACGGGATATAAAGGAACATTTGGCCCTATTAAGGAAAGAAACAATGAAACTATGAAAGCAAGATGATCCAATACAATTCACACCACAAATGCCAAGTGAAATGTAAAGTGGCTTATTTTAGTAATGAGGATATCAGATGAAAAATATTTTAAAACTAACAGTGTTGTCGTTCTTTATAAGTATTTCCTTACAAGCAGTAGCGCAGGAAGTCTGCCACGATTTTGACGATACGATGAATATCATCACTATCAATTGCACTACCAAGGAGCGCATATACACAAAGGCTGAAAAAGAAGCGTTACTCAGGAGGGAGCAAAAGCTAGCAACACAAAAGAAATTAGCCCAGCAAGAGGCCTTGAAACAAGAAAGATTAAAGCTGGAGGAAATAGCGCGTAAAGAACAGGAACGGCAGGTGCGGGAGAAGGCTAAACTTGAAGGAGAGGCACGCATAGCGCAAGAGAGACAAGAAAGACTAGCTAGACAGGAAGCAAGAAAAAAAGAACAGGCGCGGAATAAACAACTGGCACAACAGAACGAAAAGCAAAAAGACGTTATCGGTAATATATATGTGTCTGGTAAGTTTGCCGCCAGCAGTCAGAAAATTGATATTGACTACAACTGGGATGATGGTTCTGATCGCGGCACTGAACATCCAAAAACTGAAAAAACGAATTTTGGCACTAAACTGGCTATCGGCTATAATATTTTAAAAAATGTTAGAGCAGAGGTTGAATATGGGTATTATTCAAAGCATACTGCTGATGGCGACATTTATAATGGCTATCCGATAAATGCTTTTGTAGGTGCTACTTACATAAATACTTTTATGATTAATGCCTATTATGATCTGCATAATAGTTCTAAATTTACTCCGTACATAAGTACAGGCTTAGGGCTAGCTGCTATTAAGACTAAAAGCTCTAACACCATTACTAAAGATGTAAGTGGCAGCAACTTCGCTTGGAGTCTTGGTGCAGGCATAGGGTATACCATAACAAAAAATATTGTTTTGGATTTTGGGGTCAAATATAACGACTTTGGCAACATAAAGGAGAGCGTTAATAATCCTCCGCTTGTTGGTTCGCAGAAAAACGCTTATTCTAATATGGAGGCCTTACTGGGTATAAGATATACTTTTTAGAATGACTTGTAGAATAAAATAAATTTGCGCTTGCCGTATTTGGCTCAAGCAGGAACTATTTATACCCCTTTAAAGCATTAGGTGGGTATTTTTAGGAATTTAAGATAATTTTTTTAAAACTTCCGCCATTTGCGCAAAGGCGCGGGCGCGGTGGCTTATTTTATTTTTTTCTTCAAGTGTCATTTCCGCCATGGTTTTATTTAAATCTTTTACTATAAAAAGCGGGTCGTAGCCAAAGCCGTTTGCTCCGCTATAGTCAAAGGCTATATAGCCATCAACGCGGCCTTCTTTTGTTATTATTGTGCCGTCGGGCAGGGCAAGTGCGGCAACTGTTGTAAAATTGGCGGCACGTTTTGGCATGGGAATATCTTTTAGTTCGCGCAAAAGCTTTTCGTTATTGGCGGGGTAATCTGCCCTATCGGCAAAGGCATAGCGCGCGCTGTACACTCCAGGCTGCCCGCCAAGCGCGTCCACCATAAGGCCCGTGTCATCTGCAAGTGAAGGCAGGCCCGTTGCTTTAAGGCCCGCAAGAGCTTTTATTATGGCGTTTTCTTTAAGCGTTTGCGCGTCTTCCACGGGTTCGGGAATATTGGGGAAATTTGCGAAAGTAAGATATTCAATTACCGCGCCGTTTTGTGTCGTGCGCGGTAATATTTTTGAAAGTTCTTCAGCTTTGTGGGCATTGCCCGTTGCAATTAAAATTTTTGGCATTATTTAAAATTTCGGCAAAACTATATTTATTTTTCCGCTGTCTTGTTTGTTTGTGTTGCCGACGGATTTAATAATATCTTTTTTTAACTTTTCCTGCTGGTTTTTGTCGTACTCTTTTGCAGCTTTTTCCGCCCAGCCTTCTATGTATTTCATAACCACGTTAAACGCGCCTTGCATATGCACGCTGCTCACCCATTCTTTGGGGCTGTGTTCATTGTGAAATCCGGCAAAAAGATTATAGGCGGGTACGCCCATAAAGGTAATATCATTGGCGTCGCTGCCGCCGCGTGCGGCTTCAAGCTTGGGCGTTACGCCCGCTTTTTGATATGCGGCTAAAAGCAAATTGTAATTATCGGGATAATTTTTAAGTATCTCTTTAGAGTTTTTGTAGCTGTCGTTAATTTGCAGGGATATTGTTATAGCGTCCGCATGGTCTTTATATTTTGCATTTATATAATTGGTGTAATAGGCTGTTATATCGGAAACCATATCTTTAAGGTGTTCAAAAGCTTGGGCGTCGTGTTCCCTTATCCTACCGAATATCGTGCATTGCGTGCCTGTTTCTTCCACCTTATAATAACTTGCGTAACCTTGCGTGTCTTTGGTGGTGTATGGGCGCAAATCGCGCGGGAAAAGTTGCAAAATATCGTCTTTCATAAACGTGGCGGAAGGCAAGGTTTGCGCACCGGGGTGGCCCGCGGGCGGTGCTTTTACCGTTATTTTAAAATCAGCGGCGTTAAAGTTTTCCGTAGCTAAGCGGCCAAAGCCGCGCCCGTCTAAAACAAGGCCGTAATCTGCCGCAATTTTATCTTTAGTTAAATGTTTTGTACCGTCGCCAATTTCTTCGTCCGTAGTAAAAATAATTTTTACGGTGCCGTGTTTTATCTTTTTATTTTTTACAAGTTGCTCGGCTATAGTCATTATTACCGACACGCCCGCCTTGTCATCGCCGCCGATAATTGTGTTGCCGTCGCTGGTTATAATGTTTCCACCCGCCGCGCTTGCCAAATAAGTATCGTCAGCGGTGGTAAGGGTGTAATCATTATTTATTTTAAGGTCGCCGCCTTTATATTCGTGTACGACGGGTTTGGGGTTTTTGCCTTTTAAATCTTCGTCGGGGGTGGTATCCATGTGAGAAGAAAGAAAGATAACGGGCGCGTATTTTACCGTTGCGGGGATTTCCGCAAAAACGTAATAATTTTCGTCCACGCGCACATTGCTTGCGCCTATTTCTTTAAGTTCCTGCGCCAAAAGGTTTGCAAATGTTTTTTGCCCCTCGCTTGTGGGGGAGGTTTTTGCATCATATTCGCTTTGCGTGTTTATTTTTGCGTAGCGTACAAATCTTTCCGTTAAGGTTTGCTGCAAGCTGTTTTGCGCAAAAACCTTTGGCGGCAAAGCCAAAAGCATTATTATAAGCGCGCTTGCCCAACTGCTTGTTTTTGTCATAAAGTCCCCGTTTAAAATTTTGCGGCTTACATATAATCTAAATAAAATTATTATTCCGCACAAGTGTATTTCGGCCCAAGGCTTGTTAGGCCCAATGGCCCATACTTTCCCTGTGGAGCAAAGACATTTTATAATCTTATTGTATTATAAATATTTGTTGGAAAAACGGGCATTTTAAAACCCCCTCGTTTTAGCAAGGGGGCTTTTTTTAATTAAGATCTTTTATTGAAGCTTCTATCTGCGCGTGCTTTTGACGCATTTGCTCCAATTCGTCCTTGGCTTTATCCACCTGCTCCTTGGGGGCATTGTTTACAAAGCTTTCATTGCCAAGCATTCTGGTGCGGTTGGCTATGCCTGTTTCCACAACGGCAAGTTCTTTGGCAAGGCGTTGCTTTTCCTTCTCAAAATCTATAAGGCCCTCAAGCGGGATATAGATGGAAGTATTTGCAAACACCGCCGTGGCGGACTGCTTGGGCTTGGCTATATTCGCGCCGATTTCAAGCGTTTCCACTTTGGCAAGCGCGGTAATGTAGGCGGAATATTTATTTAATATTTCCGTTTCTTTAGCGTCGGAGGTGTTTAAAAGAACTTTAATTTTAAGAGCGGGCGGGACATTAAACTGCGCTCTTACCGTTCTTATCTGGCTGATAACGCCTTGCAGTAAATTCATTTCCTCTTCCGCTTTTGTGTTTACGAATGCGGCGTTGAAAGAGGGGTAATCTTCCTGCAATAAAAAGTCTTTTGTACCGGGGATAAACTGCTTAAAGCTTAAGGCAATTTCGTCGGTAATAAAAGGCATTACGGGGTGCAGGGCCTTAAGCGTGCCGTAAAGAACATTAACCAATATTGCCGTAACGTGTTCTTTATCTGCGCAGCCAAAGCGTTGCTTGGCAAGTTCTATATACCAGTCGCAGAAATCGCCCCACAGGAAGTGGTAAAGCGTGTCCGCGGCGGTTGCCATATCGTATTTTTCCACGGCGGCAGCCGCGCTTTGCATTGCTTTATTGTAGCGGGAAAGTATCCAAATATCGGCAAGTTCCGTGCTGTTTTCGGGCAGGTTAAGCGGGCCTTGTATACCCTCCATATTCATTTGTATAAAGCGGGAGGCATTGTAAATTTTATTGCAAAAATTGCGCGCGCCCACAATGCTGTCTTCGCCGTAAGGTATATCCTTACCGGGGACGGCTTGCGAAACTAAAGAGAAGCGAACCGCGTCCGCGCCGTACTTTTCTATAAGGTCAAGCGGGTCCACAACATTGCCTAAAGATTTAGACATTTTTTTGCCCGTCTTATCTCTTACTATGCCGTTAAGCAGAACATCTTTAAACGGCGGTTTGCCTTCAAATTCAATACCCATCATTATCATGCGGGCGACCCACAGGTAAATAATTTCGTACCCCGTAACAAGCACGCTGGTGGGGTAGTAATATTTAAGTTCTTTTGTTTGCTCAGGCCAGCCGAATACTGATATAGGCCACAGGGCGGAAGAGAACCAAGTATCTAAAACATCGGGGTCTTGCACGGTGTCGTGGCTGCCGCAATGCGGGCAGACGGGCTGCGTGAAGGAAACTATCGGCTGCGCGCCGTCTTCAAAAGAAACTTTTATCAGCTGCTCTTTGCCTTGCTTATCCGCGGCAAAAGTTAAACCCTTTGCGCTGCAATGGCGGCAATACCAAACGGGTATGCGGTGGCCCCACCAAATCTGACGGGAGATACACCAATCCTGCATATTGGTAAGCCAGTTTTCAAGCGGGCCTTGCCAGTTGGCGGGATGTAATTTGACTTCGCCCGTCTGCACGGCTTTAAGCGCGGGCGCGGCAAGTTTATCCATTTTTACAAACCATTGTTCGCTAAGGTAAGGCTCTATCGCGCTGTGGCAGCGATAGCAGGTGGAAACGGCATTATTATATTTTTCTTCCTTAACTAAAAGGCCTGCTTCTTCTAAATCTTTTACGGTTTCTTTGCGGCACAGTTCCCTGTCCATACCGATATATTTTGCGGGCGTATTTATCATCTTGCCCTTGTCGGAGATTACAACAAAAACCTCAAGGTTATGACGCTGGCCGACTTCGTAGTCAACAGGGTCGTGGGCGGGGGTAATTTTGAGCGCGCCCGTGCCAAAATCTTTCTCAACCGCTTCGTCTGCTATGACGGGGATGAACCTGTCCGTAAGCGGGATTTGAACTTTTTTGCCGATTAAATTTGTGTATCTTTCGTCCTTAGGGTTTACGGCCACGGCAGAGTCCGCAAAGATAGTTTCGGGGCGGGTGGTGGCGATGGTTATCGCGCCGCTGCCGTCCTGCAATTTATAGCTTAAATGCCAAAGTTTGCCGCTGTGCTGTTCGTGTTCAACTTCAATATCGGAAAGGGCTGTAGAGCAGCGCACGCACCAGTTAATCATACGTTTGCCGCGGTAAACATATTGCTTGTCCCAAAGTCTTTTAAAGCATTCGTAGACGGATTGGGCGCGGGCGTCGTCCATCGTAAAGCGAATATCGCTTTGGTCCAAGGCCCAACCCATTTTTTCAAATTGATTAAAAATGGCATTGCCGCATTCTTTGTACCAGTCCCAAACAAGTTCTACAAATTTTTCGCGGCCTAAATCGTGGCGGGAAAGTTTTTGCTCTTTCGCCAGTTTCTTTTCCAATACATTTTGCGTGGCTATGCCGCCGTGGTCGGTACCTGGGACCCAGTTTGCGCTCTCCCCGCGCATGCGGTGGAAGCGGATTAAGGTATCCTGCAAAGTATCGTTAAGCCCGTGGCCCATGTGCAGCGCGCCCGTTATGTTTGGCGGGGGGATAACTATGACATAAGGTTTTTTGCTTTCGTCTAAGACGGGCTTAAAAACACCTTTTTCCTGCCATAATTTGGATAGTTTTTCTTCCACCAGTTTCGGGTCGTAGGCTTTGGGTAACATATAGAGGTCCTCTTAAAAAATAATGTAAAAATTTTACCGCTGTATTGGGGCAATATATATATTCTATCAATTTAGTAGAATATTTGTATGACGAAAGACTTGGAAAAGCAACAGGTGATAGAGCCTGAAATTATTAACGAACAGGGCGAAAATATTAGCCGCCAGAGCGAGGATTGTGATATTTCCCGCGCGGCAGGCCGCACAATGCTGACGGTTTTCGGCGGGCTTTTGGCCGCGCTTGCGGGCATTGCAATGTTTATTTTATTTTTAGCGGTCGCCATTGTGGTGGCTGTGCCTTTGCTTATTTTAAGCCTGTTTGGTAAAAAACCAAATGTAAAAGTTTTTAAATACAGAATTTAATTTTTTGCTGTTTTTAGGGCGGAGTTTGGCGGATGCTGTTTGGGTGTTTGGCAAATTTTTATTTTGTGTTTTAACTTTCCCTTTCGGTTAAAGTGCGATTTTTGGTATAATTTGTTATCAGAGTTGCAGAACACTCTGTTTTTTTGTTCCTGTTTTTAAGGAGAGGTGGCCGAGCGGTTTAAGGCGCAGTCCTGGAAAGACTGTATACTTGAAAGGGTATCGAGGGTTCGAATCCCTCCCTCTCCGAATTTTTTTAGGCTTTTTTGCTTATACTGCGTCGCTTTGCAACTCGGATATATCGGCAAAATCGCCTCCCTGATATACCTCGTTGCTTGCTTCTTGTCTAAGCAATAAAATCCTGTAAAAATTTTTAATCCCCCTTACTTCCTTGCTTCACGTCGTTCGGATACACGGGCCTTCGGGCGCTCTAGGTATACCTCACTATGTGTCAGCTTAGAATTAAGGGGGATTTGCTTTAAAAATTGTGATATGGTAGCCAACATAAACTGCTTTATGTTTGGCAGGATTCGAAAAGCGGAGCGTTATTTTTGTTTGAGTGCGCAGTAGCCTTAGCGAAGGCGACGAAAGGCAAAAATCGCGAGCTGGGGTAGCGAGCTTTTTGCGTCAGCAAAAAGACTTGTGATCGAATCCCTCCCTCTCTCTAAATTTGTATATTCTCTCTCCTTCCGTAACTTTTTATATTTGTGTAAAATGCTGGCTATTTCAATCATTAATCAACTATTTTTATTTCTTTTTTTTGGCTTTTTCTATTTCATATTTCTCTTTAAGATCTTTAAAGAACCACTTTACTATCGCTTTGGTTTTAAATTTATATTGTAGAGATGATTCAATTTTTACTTGGGAAAAATCTGAATCCAAATATTCCCATATGTTGTAATTAATATAATCACTTTGAGAGATCATTAGAATTGTGTGCGCTCTGGTAAATATTGTGGGGTTTTTACCATATACGTTAATAGCATAGTCGTATATTACTAATAACGGTGGCAGAACAGAATTTATCATCTTTTTATTCCAGTTGAGTTCTCTCTCTTGTTCTTTTTTATAGGATTCTTCTGTTTTGTTCATAGCATTATTGCGATTCTCTCTATATTTATTAGTCCATTTTAAATTCTCTCTCAAGTCGTTTAGTTTCAACACAACAGATGGTAATTCTGATACCAATGTTCTTGAGAGGGAGATGACTAACTCTGGGTCGCAGTCATTTTCTGCGACAAAGCGTACTCTTTCTGCTCTGGGAATATTTTCTTGTTCTTTAACCTGTTTATAGTTTATCTGCGCATCGTAGATGCATTCTAAAAGATGCACTAGTAAAATGTTTATATTTTCTATTTTCTGTTTTCTTTCTCTTTCCGTTTCTTCTAGTAGTTTGTCCTTTCTCTCTTTGTTGTATAAGTACATAGTAAACAAAGATCCAGCAAAAACAGCAAGGATAGTGCCCACGAAATTAAATATGCAAGAAACCCAATCAGTTCCCTGTAGACCCAGTAATTTTATTATAAAGTCCGGTGTTTCCATTAAATATCCCCCTAATTTTTTAAGGATTTTCTATAAAAATTTATTTACCTAATATACCTAAAATTATATATTATTGCTTCTTTTTTGGATTATTAATAGTTCCCATAATTTTGCGATATAGGTTCTTGCAAGCAAACTACAAATAACAACAGCTATATATCTATCCCAAATCTTGCTTGGTTTAATCTCAAAATGGTACAGTAGTAACAAATAAGAATAGGAGATTTTTTGAAATGGATATTCCTCGTATATTTAACATCATGGAAAGCGAACACCGCATTCACAACCCTTTTACGGCGGATAAATATGACGCACTGGGCGCGGCCCTTCGTCTGAAGGCGGGGGATAGTATTTTGGATCTGGGCAGCGGCTCGGGCGAGATGCTTTGCACTTGGGCGCGTGATTATGGCATTATCGGCACGGGTGTGGATATGAGCGAATTGTTCACCCAAAAAGCCAAGCTGCGCGCGGCGGAACTGGGCGTGGCGGATAAAGTTAATTTTATTCATAATGATGCGGCGGGTTATGTGTCCGCCCAAAAGGTTGATATTGCCGCGTGCATCGGCGCAACGTGGATTGGCGGCGGCGTGGGCGGAACTATTGAGCTGCTTTCCAAAAGTCTGCGCGACGGCGGGATAATATTGATAGGGGAGCCTTATTGGCGGCAAACACCTCCGACGGAAGAGATTGCCAAGGGTTGCCTTGCGCATTCTTTAGAAGATTTTTTTACGCTGCCTAATCTTATTGAGTCTTTCGGCAAGCTTGATTATGACGTTGTGGAAATGGTTTTGGCGAATCAAGACGGCTGGGATAGGTACGAGGCGGCAAAATGGCTTACCATGAAAAAGTGGCTCGCGGCTAACCCGACTGACGAGATGGCGGCGGAAGTCCGCACACAACTTACTGCCGAACCGAAGCGCTATGCTGCTTACACGCGGGAATATTTAGGCTGGGGCGTTTTCGCTTTAATCAAGCGGTAATGGCTGGTGGCTCCGCGTGGCAATGGTTTGCGCATGTTGTTCTGACGCGTTGAAGCCTGACGTAAATTTACGGATATGAATAAGGACTAGCTGATTTATCAGCTAGTCCTTATCTATTATATATCTCAACCCTTTTATATTTTATTTCGAAATTGTTTTAATATTTACATCTTAATCCTATTGGGCGTGATAGTTTATTTGCTTTCTTTAATTATTTTTTGACGTTCTTCTGTTAATTCTTCCAATGCCATTTTAGTTATTTTCTTATCAAAGAAAACAACGATAGGGACAGTATTGGAGGCTTTATCTACAGAAGTATATTTATAAGTTCCTAAATATACAGGGCATTTATCGGATTCCGGTTTTAATATTTTATTGTCAAAATAAATTTCATTTTCTATTTTAGGTATAAGGAATATTCTCATTGAGTATGTTGTGCAGTTTGAATAACTTGTTTCCTCGCAACCGCTAGCAAGGACAGAGTCATTCAAAACTTGGAAGACTTTAAAATAATTAAATTCATCCTCGCAATATGGATTTGAGATTACAAGGCTTGGATCTATAAAGCCGAATATCTCATTATCTGAGTATCCTTCGCGTGCAGCTTGAAAAATAAAGTTTACAACTGTAGCATCTATTTTTTTATTTGTATATTGAGATAAAAAATCTTTTGCCTGTGTTGCATAATCTTTTACGTCTTTCCAGCTTTTTTGTTCATCTTTAGATAATGTGTTTAAAAGATTTTTGCTTTCTAAATCTTGAAGGTATTTTATGTCTTTTTCTGACTGTATATATATTTTTTTCAAGGAAGGTGTTCCTTCAGAAGTAAAATCATATTCTTTGTTTTCCTGTGTTTTCCCAGGTTGGATTGTTCCTTTTGATTCTTCCTTTTTGGATGTTTCTACAGGATTGGATTTATTCTCTACTACGCTGGCACAACCATAAAATAACGTGATTGCAATCAATAAAATTAATGATTTTTTCATTCGTATTCTCCAAATATTACTTATTAATAATTAATTATATCAAAAGAAGGTTGGCCAATAAACCAAAGTGTGGGCTTTAATATATTGGCACTATTTGTTAATCATAAAGATAATATGTTTAGCGGGTGCTTGTATGAGGGCGGCCTAAATATACCAAGCGGGGCGGATTGAAGGGGTTTAGGTCGTAGGGTGCACAAAAACAGAGCGGCGGGGGTAAATATAAGGTAGAATTAAAGACCGCCTTTTAAATATGGCAAGAGGCAGGCAAGGAGCAATTAATGGATAGCGAAATATTAGAACAGTTAAAAAATATCGGCC
>JAEXBW010000072.1 GCA_023393825.1 Elusimicrobiota bacterium
TGGCGGCTTATGTTTAAAAAGTCGGTCCAAGGCAGTACGATATTTATTTACCGGTAATCTTAAATGTACATAAGAAAGCAACCCCCAAAAAGATACTTAACGCCGGTACGCGGTAAAAAACAAACCGCGCGCAAAATAAAAAAATTCATCTTTCTAATTTTGATTTTATCCTTTATAGGCGGCGCTTATTACGGCGTTAAAAACGCTGCTGCAATTTCCGCCGCGCTTAAGCGTCCGCAATGGACAGAGTGGAAGCTGGATAAAGTGCGCATAACGGGCGCGGATAAGCAGACAGCTTACGACGCGGGCAAATATATAAACTTTGCGCGCGGGCAAAGCGTTACTTACCGCGACTGCGTGAGTTTAGAAAAAAACTTAGCGCAAAATATGCGCCAGTTGGATAAAATTACCGTCAGCAGAAATTTTATAAGTAAAGAACTTACGGTAAAAATAAAAAAGCGCGTAAAAACGGCCCGCGTAAATACAGAATATAAAATGCTTTATACCGACAAAAGCGGTATGCTGTTTTCCGACAGGGAAGACGCCGCGGACGCCGCCCTTTTAACCGTAACTTTAAGGGGCCAAATAAAGAGTGAAATTTTACCTCAAGAATTTGTAGAATTAATTAAAGAGCTTAGCACGCTTAAACAGCTTAAGTTTGATGACGTACTTTTGCATTTGGATAATAAAGTGTTTTACCTTAAAACGCAGGAGTTTTACGCGCAGATGGGCGGGGTAAAAAACTTTAAACAAAAACTTAATGCGCTCTTTGATGTTTTACATACGGCGCGCAGTAAAAATTTAAAGCAGCCGTATACAATAAATTTTAAATACTTTGAAGCAAAAAAAATATATTTAACTCCCACAGTGTAAGGTGCATAATTATGGCAAAAACAAATTTAATAGCAGGGCTTGATATAGGGTCGGGCAAGATAACGGCGGTTGCTGCCGCTTACGACGGCGAAAGCAACACCCTGCGTGTTGTAACGGGCAAAAGCCTGCCCTGCAAAGGCTTAAAAGGCGGTATGGTAAGCGACATAAGGGAAACCTCTGTTTCCGTCGCGGAAGCCGTTACCTTTTTGGAAGAATCCTCCAAGGCGGATTTAACTTCCCTCTACGTTGCGGTACGCGGCGAACATTTGGAATCTTTTACAAATCACGGCACATATAATATTTCCCGCTTGGATAAAGAAATTACTCCCGCCGATATAGAACAAGCAATTTTAAACGCGCGCTCCATCCCCATAAAAAATGATAACGAAATTATTTCAGTCGTGCCGCAGGGCTTTGCGATTGACAGGCAGCGCGGCATCATCAACCCCGAAGGTATGGAAGGCTCTTTGTTGGAAGTTGACGTGCATATAACCACGGGTCTTTCCTCCGCGTTAAGCAATTTAAACAAAGCAATTACCCGCCCCGGTTTTAGAGTGGACGGCACTTTTTACGGCCTTATGTGCTTGGCTGACAGTGTGCTTTCCCAAGAAGAAAAAGACATCGGCGCGGTGCTGATAGATTTAGGCGGGGAAACAATCTCTATCGGTATTTATGTAGAAGGCGCTTTAAGATATTCCAAAGATTTGCCTTACGGCTGCGATTTGATTACAAGAGATATTGCTTACGCTCTGCACACGCCCAAGGCCAACGCGAAAGAGATAAAAGAAAAATACGGTATCACATTCCCGTCTTTTCTTGACGACGAGGGGGAAATCCCCGTGCCGTCGCTTGACGGTAAATCCGTACATAATGTAAAGAAGAGTTTTCTTTTGGATATTATCCAGCCCCGCGTGCAGGATTTATTTGAGCAGGTTAAAATTTGCGTAGATAAAAGCGGCTTTGCGGATTTAGCTGTTGTCGGTATATTAACCGGCGGCGGTTCTTTAATGCCCGGTATTACGGAGCAATGCTGCCAAAGCCTCGGCCTTAAGGAAGTGCGCCGCGGCAATGTTCAGCGCGACGTAATAAACGCCGACGAAGAATTTTTTGACCCTTCCTTCAGCACGGCTTTATCTTTGGTGGCTTATGCCGCAAGAAGAGATGTTTTGGGCGCGGGGGAAAAGTCGGAAACGGCGTCAAAATCTCCAATACTTAAATTATTTAATAAATTAAAAAATTCTGAAATTTTTGGCGGTTAACTATGAGCGACAATTTTGATTCTTTATTTTCACAAGCGGAACAGTTTGAAGGCAAGAAAGCCAAAATAAAATGCGTCGGCGTCGGCGGCGGCGGCGGAAACGCCATAAACCACATGATGGAAGCTGGCGTGGAAGATGTTGACTTTATCGCCGTAAACACGGACGCGCAGGATTTAAGACGTAACAAAGCCCCGTACCTTGTGCAGGTGGGGGAGAAAACCACAAAGGGCCTTGGCGTCGGCGGGGACCCTGAACGCGGCAAAAAATCCGCAATAGAATCTTTAGAGCATTTACGTTTGATAGTTGCCGATACCGACCTGCTTTTTATAACGGCGGGTATGGGCGGCGGCACGGGAACGGGCGTCGCGCCCGAACTTGCCCGCGTGGCAAAAGAAACCTACGGCGAAAATATTTTAGTTATCGGAGTTGTAACGCGTCCGTTTAATTTTGAAGGCTATGTCCGCGCGGACCAAGCCGACAAAGGCATTAAAGAAATGCAAAAGTATGTGGACTCTATGATTATAGTCCCCAACGAAAGACTTTTTGAAAATATTGACGCCAAAACCACCACAAAAAAAGCTTTTAAAATGGTTGATGAAGTTTTGCTTCAGGCGGTAAAAGGTATATCGGAAGTTATCCTTAAACCGGGCGAAATGAATATTGACTATAACGACCTTAAAAAGATTGTGCTTAACTCGGGCCGCTCTCTTATCGGCATCGGGCAGGCAAGCGGCAGCAAAAGGCATTTGGCCGCCATTAAAGACGCTTTAGCCTCTCCTCTTTTGGAAAATGCCGATATAACAGGCGCGAAAGGTTTTATAGTTTTCTTTACCGCGTCCGACGAGATTACCCTTTTGGAACAAGGCGAAGTAATGAACATTGTGCGCCAGTACGCAAGCAATGATTCTATAGTTATGTTCGGGCATATGTACGACCACGAGATGGAAGCAGGCACCTTAAAAGTTACGGTTATAGCGACGGGCTTTTCTAAGGACGGCGTCCCCGGGTTAACGGCGCTTAGAACAACACCGACTTTAAATAAAGATAAATACGCTTACGGCCCTACGGGCGCACGCCCCGCTGTTTTGGGCGGAGATTGTTCCATTTTGCAAGGCGGCCCCGCGCGCGGCCCCAGAGCAATGGCGCAAAGTGAGGCGGACGCGCAGGCTGATTTTATGCTTATACCTGCGTTTATACGTCGTAAAAAAGAGGGTAAATAATATGGCAAAAGAACAGGAAAGCGACAATACTTCAACTACAGGCGGCGGAACCCATAAGGCGATAGGTCTTACCACTCTTCTTAAAACCGTTGTAGATAATAAAGCCAGCGGTTTGCATATACGCGGTAACTCCAACGCTTTTGTGCGTATTAATACCAAAATCCGCGCCATTGACGATTGCTTTTTAACCAACGACGACGTAAAAAAGATTGCCGCGGCGGTTATGGGCGAGCGCGAAAAAAAGCTTTTGGAACAAAACCTCAGCGTGGACTTTTCTTTGGACGCTAAGGAATACGGCCGCTTCAGGTTTAACATTTTCAGACAGTCGGGCAAAATCTGTATGGCTATCAGACATATCCCGCTTAAAATACCTACATTTGAACAGCTTAATTTACCCAGCGAAACTTTAAGAAAAATTGCAGATAACCACCGCGGTATTGTGCTTGTTACGGGTATGACGGGTTCTGGTAAATCCTCCACGTTAGCCGCTATGGTGGACCACATTAATAAATCAAGACCGGGCCACATTTTAACGGTAGAAGACCCTATAGAATTTGTGCATACCGACCAAAAATCCATAGTAAGCCAGCTGGCTTTGGGTACGGATACTTTATCTTATTCCTCCGCCTTAAGATACGCGATGAGGCAAGACCCCAACGTTATAATGTTGGGCGAAATGAGAGATACCGAAGTTATCCGCGCCTCAATAGCCGCGGCGGAAATGGGGCAGTTGGTGCTTACCACGCTGCACACGGTTGATGCGGTACAGACAATCACAAGAATTGTGGAATCCTTCCCGCCCGAGCAGCAGGGGCAGGTGCGCTTCCAACTTGCGGACCTTTTACGCGGCGTAGTTTGCCAACGTTTACTGCCGCGCGTCGGCGGCGGCCTTGTACCCGCCATAGAAATAATGTTGCCCACCGCGCAGATTAAAAAGCACATTATTGATAATAAAACCAGCGACATACACAAAGCCATACAAAGCGGCGATTACTACGGTATGCGCACATTTGACCAGGCATTGGTTTCCCTTTATAAAGAAGGCAAATGCAGGCTGGAAGATATTTTGGATTATTCCACAAACCCCGACGCTATTATGCTTGCGCTTAAGGGCTTTGATATGCAGGCGGAAAGACAATGAGCCGAGAGAAACTTGTTATAGCCATTGACGGACCCGCGGGGGTAGGTAAATCTTCCGTAGGCAAAGCGGTTGCTTTAAAATATGGTTTAAGTTTTTTAAGCACGGGCGAAATGTACAGATGTTTAGGGTGGAAAGTTCTTACCGCGGGCATTGACCCCGACGACGCGCAAAAAGTGCTTGAAGCCGCCCAAAGCATTAAATGGAGTTTTGAGCGCCGCCCCGACAGTAGCCTTAAAGTTTTTGTAGACGGCGTTTATCTTGGCGAGGAATTACACAGGGAAGACGTGGGCCGCGCCGCCAGTAAAACTTCCGCCAACGGGCCTGCGCGCGCCGTGGTAACCCAAAAGCAAAAAGAGATGGCGCTTGAAGGCAATATAGTTATGGAAGGCCGCGATATCGGCACCGTAATTGCGCCGAACGCGCAAGTTAAAATATATTTGGACGCTTCCGCGCAGGAACGCGCCAAAAGACGTTTTGAGCAGTTAAAAATAAAAGGGCAGGATGCCGATTATAACGCTATCTTAGATGGCATTATAACCCGCGACGAGCGTGATAAAAACCGCGCCTGCGCTCCTTTAAAACCCGCTGAAGACGCAGTAATTATTGATACATCCGCGTTCACCTTACAGCAGGTAATTGATAAAGTTATGGAGATTTCATCCAAATATGCTTCTTAATTTGATAACATTTAGTTTCAGGGCTTTCTTCAAGCTCTTTTATAAAGTGGAAGTTAAAGGGTTGGAAAATATACCGCAGCAAGGCGGACTTATACTGGCTTGCAATCACCTTTCAAACTTTGACCCTCCTTTAGCGGGCGGTTACGCCGAGTTAAGAAGGAAAAACGTCTACTTTATAAAAAAGGAACTGATGTCTGTTCCCGTTCTCAACTTGTTATTTAAAAAATTTGATTTTATACCCGTAGACAGAAAGCGCCCCGGCGGCGATTTGGCTGCGCTTAAAGCCGCTTTAAAAGTGGTTAAAGGCGGCGGCAGTCTGTTTATCTTTCCCGAGGGTACGCGCTCTAAAACGGGTTTACCCAGCAGAGCCAAACCCGGTATAGGTTTTATGGTATACCACAGCGGCGCGCCCGTGTTGCCTTTAAAGGTTAAAAACACTTTTAACCTGCCCTTTACCAGAACGGTTGGGGTTACCTTCGGCAAGCCTTTTATGGTGCAGAAGGACGACACACGCGACGTTAAAGAGCAGTTTCAGGAATTTGCAGATAAAGTAATGGACGAAATAAATAAACTTGACTAAAAAAACGGAGGATACACATTTTATGTACGCAGGTACGTAGAGTGTAAAACGAGCTATATGACTAACTCACAAGAAGAAAAAAAGGAAATTACAAATACAGAGTCCGCACAGGAAAATATGACGATGGACCAGTTATTTGCGCAGCAGGAGGAAATGCACAGCAAGCTTAACAAAAGGGAAATAGTGAATGTAAGCGTCGTTCAAATTACACAGGATAATGTCCTTGTAGATACAGGGGATAAAAAAGAAGGGCTTATACCTTTATCAGATTTTGATGGCAGACCTTTGCCCGCCGTCGGCAGCCAGGTAAGCGCAGTATTGCTTCGTAAAGGCTCTGACGAAAGACATTGTGTGCTTTCACATAAAAAAGCTTTAGAAACATTAGGTTGGGATATTTGCAAAACCGCATTTGAAAACAAAGAAAGAGTAAAAGGTATAATAACCGAATGCGTTAAAGGCGGATATAAAGTAGAAATTAACGGCGTAGCGGGATTTATGCCTCTTTCCCTCTCCGAACTCCACCCCGCATACAAGCACTACCTTCCCAAGGAAGCAAAAATTAAAGCAGTTATAGCGGAATTTTCAAAAGAAAAGCAGAAACTTATCGTCTCCAGAAAGCAGGTTTTGGAAGAAGATGAAGGCGTGAGAAGAGATAAAGTTTTAGGCGAAATTAAAGAAGGCGAAATTTTACGCGTCGTCGTATCTAAAGTAGGCAAGGACTGCCTGTACTTAAGATTCCACGGCATTGAAGGCGTTGTAAGCTTGGACAATATTGCTTGGAAAGATCCTCAAACAATTCTTGCCAACTACCGCCGCGGACAAAGAATTAAAGCCAAACTTTTAAGCATTGATAAAGAAAAAAACACAATGGTGTTTGGCGTTAAGCAGTTGTTCTTAAATCCCGCCGACCTTCTTAAGAAACGTTATGGTTATATGACCAACGTAAAAGGTGTTATTACCAAAGTAACGCCCGAAGGTACGGAAGTGGAATTGGGCAAAAATAAGACCAAAGGTTTTATTTCCGCTTTTGAATACAGCACAGACTTTGCACCCAAAGAAGGCGATGCCGTACAGGCCGTTGTTATCGGCGTGGACGCAGCAGGCTTTACGGTTAATCTTTCTATTAAGAGATTTGACCAGGTGCAGAACAGAAAAGTTGTTGCTCAGTATTTAAAGCAGGCTCCCCGCCCGACTTTAGGCCAGCTGTTGCAGGATTCCTTAGACGAATCCCAGGCTGCCAGAGAAGAAGCGGCTGCACAAGAAGAGCAGGAAGAAACAAAATAAGAATCCTTTCGTTTGTCCCCCGTTTCTTTGGAGGCGGGGGATTTTTTATTGATAGAAATTTGTTCTGCGCGGCAAAATTCGGCTAGCAATTTGTTATCTTTGAGTTATTTTAAGTTTTTTTGCCGCTTCGGATATGCGGACTTCCAGTCGCTCCAGATATACCTTGCGGCAAATAAAACATAAACTAATCTCAAATCTAATCAAATCACGCAATGCTTGTGGACGGCGCAAAATACTTGCAAATGAGGACGGCAACAGCATAAATAAATCAAATCACGTAATGTTTGTGGACGGCGGAAAATATTCTTTCCTCATCGTCTAACTTCCTTTGATAAACACTCCCATATTTGATAAAGTATTAAGGAAAGTTCAACCAAATTTATCTTTATCGGAGTTGTTATGACTATATTTGCCCTTATATCCT
>JAEXBW010000040.1 GCA_023393825.1 Elusimicrobiota bacterium
TTAGTGTCAAAAAACAGAAAGGCAATAAAGTGGATTCCTATATTAAAGTGTCTTGTTCTTAACTTAGTCATTGCTTGGTTTATGTTAAGTTTCCCTTGGGGAAAACAAATAGTAATGACCGTCGCCCACGGCTTTACCTGGCTTGTTAACCAAGCTTATATCGGCATAGGTTTTGCCGTACCCAGTATGGTTAATGTTCCCCAGAGGGACTTTTTTATCAGCGCGTTAATGCCGATATTATTAGTCGTTCCCCTGTTTGATATTTTAACCTACATCGGCGTACTTCCTTTTATAATCAAGTGGCTTGGAAGAGCATTAGGCTTTCTTACGGGCCAGCCGAAGTTTGAATCTTTCTACGCCATAGAAATGATGGTGCTTGGCAATACGGAAGCTTTAGCGGTATCAAGGTTCCAGATTGCAAAAATGAAAGCCATAAGAAACGTTACGCTTGCTATGATGTCTATGAGCTGCATTACGGCTTCTATCGTTGGCGCGTACTTGCAGATGATGCCGGGCAACTATATTTTAACCGCCATTCCGTTAAACATATTAAACGCCATCATCATTACCAATATTCTTAACCCCGTAACCGTAACCCCCGAAGAAGACGTTGTTTACTCCCTCGGCGAGGCGGACGGTAAAGCGGCAAAAGAACCTTTCTTCTCCTTCTTGGGCGATTCCATTTTGGGCGCTGGAAAACTTATCTTAATAATCGCGGCAAACGTTATAGCCTTTGTGGCCATTGCCGCTACATTTGATAATATCTTGCGCTTAGTTCACCCCTTAATCTCCTTAGAAAATATCTTTGGCGTAAGTATGTTCCCGTTTGCTTTCTTCCTCGGGTTTGAACCTGCAGAAGCTTTCAAACTGGCGCAGTTAATGGGTATGAAACTTGTTACAAACGAATTTGTGGTAATGGGTATGGTTACCGATAAAGTAGCCACCTATCCCGCCCACTTTGCCGCCGTGCTTACGGTGTTCTTAACTTCGTTTGCAAACTTCAGCACAGTCGGTATGGTTATAGGCTGCTTAAAAGGTATTTTGCCCAAAGACCAAAACGACGTAATATCCAAAAACGTGCTTTATATGTTCTTCTCGGGTATATTTGTTTCCTTAATGTCTGCGGCTATCGCGGGCTTGTTTATTTGGTAATAAATATCCGCAAAGCAATCTTAAAAGCCCCCGTTTTAATGCGGGGGCTTTTTATTTGCGGCGGGCAAGCGTGCCAAAACGCGCGGCGGGGGAAGTTTTAACTTTCGGCTTTAAAATACTATAATAATACAAACGGAGGATTTTTTATGGCAGATTTTTCTTTTGACGTAGTATCTAAAGTGGACTTAAATATTATAGAAGAAGCTATCAGCGTGGCTAAAAAAGAAATAGCCAACAGATACGATTTTAAGGACTCCAACCCCAATATTGAACTTTTGGCTAAGGATAATCTTATAAAGCTTTCCTGCTCCGACGAGTATAAAGTTAAAGCTTTATACGACGTGCTTTTAACCCGTCTTTCCAAAAAAGGCGTGGCTTTAAAGAACTTTCAGCCGCAAAAGATAGAATCCGCCTTGGGCGGCACGGCTAAGCAGGAAGTTAAAATACAGCAGGGTATTCCCGCCGATAAAGCCAAAGAAATAGTAAAGATTATAAAAGAGGCTAAACTTAAAGTTGCCGCTTCAATACAGGGCGACCAGCTTAGAGTAACTTCCGCCTCAAAAGACGCCTTGCAGGATTCCATAACCCTTCTTAAAGGAAATGATTTCGGTTTGGAACTGCAATTTACAAATTACAGATAAGAGGCTTAAATGAACAAAACCAAAGGTATAGTTTTAGGGTTTCTTTTTGCGGCTGTCTGCCTTCCGCTTTTCGCGCAGACGCCCGTTACGGAACTTAACTTTTACAAAAAGCAAAGCCAGGGCGAGGATAAAAAATTGCTTGCCGTGCTGGTAAACGATATTACGGCTTGGGTTGACTCTAACTCCGTCGCTAAAGACAGCGACGACGCTTTGCTGCTTAGGGCCGATATTCAAAACAGGATAAAGCAATATCCCGCCGCTTATATTACCCTTTTAAGACATAAGTACGAATTTACCGCGTCCGCCAATGCGGGTACGGTAAAGGAACTTACGGGGGTTGTAATTGGCAAACTGGGCAGCAAAGAACAGCAGGACGCTACCGACGCTGCCGCCGTTGTTGTTACGGGCGCAAAGACGGAAGACCGCCTTGCCGCTTTCCTTGCCGCCGCAACAAAACTTAACCTTAAAGATACTTACGAGCCGCTTGAAAGGGAATACCGCGCGTTTTTCGCCCGCTTCCCGCAATACGAAAACCGTGATAAGCTGGAACTTATGTTCGGCGATTTATACCGCCAGAACAATAATTATCAGGCCGCGGTAAAGCAATACAATAAGGTTTATGATATTTACCCATCCACAAAATATAAAGCCGCTTCTTTAAGAATGATGGGCGATATTTACGCGGGCGAACTTAAAGATTACGCTAAGGCGGATTATTACTATCAGGCCGTGTTAAAAAACTTCCCCGGTTCCGTTGAACGCGCTACAACTTATTATCACCTTGCAATGTTGCAGGAAGCGCAAAGGGATTACACCGCTTGTTTGGATTCCGTTACTAAAGGTATAGAAATCTTCCTTAAAGAAAACCAGAAAGAAGATGCCTACGAAGCCCTGCGCTATAAAGCGGACATACAAAAGAACAGAGTAAGAGATTATGCCGCCGCAGCAGA
The DNA here is from genome assembly GCA_023393825.1 of Elusimicrobiota bacterium. Classification (GTDB taxonomy): domain Bacteria; phylum Elusimicrobiota; class Elusimicrobia; order Elusimicrobiales; family Elusimicrobiaceae; genus Proelusimicrobium. The sequence goes on from JAEXBW010000040.1 coordinate 2,744, forward strand.
TACCTTAAAAAAGACTGCAGAACTTTATACAAAAGACGAGCCGAAATATACCGACACCATGCTTGCCGCCGCAGATATTTACGGACGCAAACTTAAAGACCCTTACGGTCAGCTTGGTGCGTGGGAAAGCATTGTTTTAACCTTCCCCGCAAGCGATAAAGCGCCGCAGGCTTTGTTTGACGCAGCTGCCTTGGCAGAAAAACTTGGCGATACTCAAAAGGCAAAAGTAAGCTATCAAAAGCTTATCGTGGATTATGCCGCGGACCCGCTTGCCGTTAAAGCGCAACGCCGCATAAATGCCATTAACGCCAAAGAAGCCAAGGAAGAAGCCCTTGCCGCAGACGCAGGCGTTAAGCAGGTTATAGCGCCCGTTGCCGCAACACAATCCGCGCAAGCAGCGCAGCCCGCACAGGCGGCTGCCGTTGCTCCGCAGGTTAGTGCGGCAAAAACCGCCCCCGTTATAGAAGACGACGGGCAGGAAGCCGATGACGCTTTTTTTGACGTTGAGGACGAAGATATCCCCGCCAAGGCGCAGCCAGCAGTAAAGCCCGCGCCCGTCAAAAAAGCTTTACCCGCAAAGAAAGCAAAATAAGTTTTTAGCAATAAATTAATATCGCCGCTTTAAGTTTTAAGCGGCGGTATTTTTTTGCTTTTACGCCCGTAGGGCTTTTGCGGGCTTTTACCCAAAATGGTATTATATAAGAGTCTATTTACATTTACGGAGAACGGTATGTCAAAAATTGACTTGGTTACAAGAGAGCTGATGTTGGACAGCCTTAAGCATTACGCAAAGAACAACATTCCCTTTGATTTTATACGCGAACACGACGCAAAAAACGAATTTCCCGCAGAACTTATTAAAGATATGTACAAAAAGGACGTATTGGGTATTAACCTTTTGTTAATCCCAGAAGAATACGGCGGCCTTGGCGGCAGCACAACCGATATTTACAGAATTTGCGAGGCTTTGGCCCGCGTTGACCTTGGTATAGCCACCTCCGTTTTTGCGACATTTTTGGGCAGCGACCCGCTTTCCGTAGGCGGTACAAAAGAGCAGAAAGATTATTGGTTTAACAAAATGGCAAAGGAAAGCCTTATGGTTGCTTACGGCGCGACGGAAGCCGACGCGGGAAGCGACCTTGTTTCCTTAAGAACCCGCGCCGAACACGTTATAGAAAACGGCGTTATTAAGGGTTATAAAATAACGGGCAGCAAGATGTGGATTTCCAGCGGCGGCGTGGCGGACCTTTATACGGTTTTGGCCCTTGCCCCCGGCGGCCCCAGTTGGTTTATGGTGGAAAAAGGCACGCAGGGTTTTACGCAGGACCCGCACGAAGATAAGCACGGTATCAGGCTTTCCAACACCGCAGGCCTTTCTTTTGACGAGGCTTATGTACCCGCTTCCCACCTTATCGGTTTAGAGGAAGGCAAAGGTTTATTGCAGGCGCAGGCTGTGTTCGGCTATACCAGACTTATGGTTGCAGCATTCGGCCTTGGCGCTGGCGAAGAAGCCGTGGAAACGGCTGTAGACTACGCCAACCAGCGTATACAGGCGGGCGGACCGCTTTCCGAAAAGCAGGGTTATATGCACAAACTTATTACCCCGCACTATATTAAATTTGAGGCGGCAAGGGCTTTTATAGACGAAACCGCAAAAAAACTTGACGTTAACAATCACGGGCAGGCTACCGAAGGCTCCATAGCAAAATACTTTGCGAGCGAAGCGGGCAATGCCGCCGCCGAGGACGCTATACAGGCTATGGGCGGCTTTGGTTATACCAAAGAATTCCCCGTGGAAAAAATTAAACGCGACGTTAAAATTACCTGCATTTACGAAGGCACAAGCGAAGTTATGGAGATGACCATATACCGCGGACGCTGGCAGGAACACCTTAAGTCGCGCGGTATGTTTTACGCCGATATGGCAACCGAGATGGACGCCATACACGCAAAAGATGCGGCCCTTGGCGCGGACGCTTTGGCTTGCGGCCTGCGCGGGCTGGGCAAACTTTTGGAAGAATGCCGCGTTCAGCGTTTAACCAGACATCAGTATGTAACCTTTAAACTGGGCAACCTTATCGCCCGTGCGGAAACCGCCGCCGCGTTTTGCAGAAAGCTTGGCAAAGGCGAAATTGTTGAAGGCTGCAAATTTGATATGAACACTCTTAAAGCCATGTGCCGCGTAAACGCCAAAGAAGCGGCTTTTGATATTGCGGCGCAGGGCGCAAAACTTGTGCTTGGCGCAGGCGCGGCCGACAGCGCAAAATTGCTGGCAGATACGGAACTTTCCGTAATACAAAGCAAGATGCACGGCCTGACGGAAGATATGGATATTGTTTCCGCCAAACTTAGAGAACTTTTTAGGAAATAGGAGTTTTTAAAAATATGAATATTATAGTTTGCATAAAACAAGTTCCCGATTCCGCCAGAGTTAAGGTAGACCCTAAAACATCAACTTTGGTGCGCGCGGGCGTACCCAGCATTTTAAATCCTTACGACCACTTTGCATTAACGGAAGCGCTTAAAATAAAAAAACAAACAGGCGCGACCGTAACCGTGCTTTCCATGGGTCCCGCTCAGGCGAAAGTTGTAATACGCCTTGCATTAGGCCTTGGCGCGGATAAAGGTATTTTACTTTCCGACAGAGCCTTTGCGGGGTCCGACACTTGGGCCACTTCTTACGCGCTTGCCACGGCGATAAAGAAGATAGGCTCTTACGATTTAATTATGTGCGGGCAGATGGCTATTGACGGCGATACCGCCCAAACAGGTCCCGGTATTGCTTACCACTTAGGCATACCGCAGATAACCTTTTGCGACAGCGTTTCCGCCGCCGCGGGCAAGGTAACCGTCGGCAAGATTATAGACGGCGGACACCAAACCATAGAGGCGGATTTACCCGCGCTTGTAACTATGACCATGCCTTTTGATTATCAGGCAGATTATCCTTCTTTCCTCGGTTCTTATCACGCGCAGGACAAGCAGCTTGACACTTGGACCGCAGCCTTTATAGGCGCGGAGCCGTCTAAGCTGGGCTTAGAAGGGTCCCCTACAAGAGTGGACAGAATTTTCCCTCCGCCTGCACGCCCCAAAGGCGAAATGTTTAACGGCGGCGCGGCGGAACTTTCAGCCAAAGTTATAGAAATTTTAAAGAAGGAGAACGTAATCTAATGATTAAAGTATTACCTAATTGCATTGGCTGCGGCAAATGCGTAACTGTATGCCCCTTCGGCGCGTTAACCTTGGTTGACAGGAAAGCGGTACCTAACAATGCCTGCACTTTGTGCGGCGCGTGCGTGCCTAACTGCCCCGTAAAAGCTTTGCAACTGCCCGCGAAAACTGCGGAAGTTAAAGATTTATCCGCCTATAAAGATATTTGGGTTTTTGTTGAACTTATAGACGTTAAAGGCGTGCA
>JAEXBW010000018.1 GCA_023393825.1 Elusimicrobiota bacterium
GGGCGACGGTCATTACTATTTGTTTTCCCCAAGGGAAACTTAACATAAACCAAGCAATGACTAAGTTAAGAACAAGACACTTTAATATAGGAATCCACTTTATTGCCTTTCTGTTTTTTGACACTAAATAGGATATTGCCATAAAAACAAAAATACCAACGATATTAGCCAGTAAAAACATTACAGCCTCCTTATTTGATTACATATAATGTAAATACAATTTTTATTTTACTAAATAATATGCAAAATGGAGTTAAACTTGTGGAAAGCTGTTTTTTAGGAGTATTTTATATAAATTAAGACAAGGTCGTTATGCAAGTATTTTGCTTCGTCCCAGAAGATTGCGTGATTTGGTTTATGCCGTCCGCCGCAGAACAAATTTTCAAGCAAGCAGCGTGATTAGGCGGGGAGATTTATGTCTTTTATTAAATGCCGTTATTATGCAAGTATTTTGCGATGATTTTTAATTTTCATTTTATTGCAAGGTATATCTGGAGCGGCTGGAAGCCCGCATATCCGCAGCAATAAAAAAATTAAAAAGGGCGCAAAAGACACCGCAAACCTTATTTATTTAACGCGTCCTTGATGGTTTCCGATACAGTCGGATGTGCAAAAACTATCTTAGCCACCTGCCCCGCCGTCATCCCCGCATGAATCGCCAGAAGCGGAATATGTATCAACTCCGCCGCAGACGGCCCGACAATCTGCGCGCCAACAATCTTACCAGTCTTAACATCACTCAAAATCTGAGTAAAGCCTTCGCCCTCGTCCTGCGTCAAAGCGCGTCCGTTGGCAAGCATAAAAAACTTGTGTGCCTTAACTTCTATGCCCTTTGCGGCGGCCTCTTTTTTGTTAAGGCCGACGGAGGCAACCTCGGGCCAGGTATAAATAGCTTTGGGTATTAAATCGTTATCATAGGCGGCGTTATGGCCCATAATAAGTTCGGCGGCAACTTCCCCCTGCGCGGTGGCGGCGTGCGCCAACAAACAAAGGCCGTTAACATCGCCAACAGCGTAAATATTATCTTTAACTTTTAAGGTTTTAGGGTCTACCGTAATACCTTTGCGTGTCCAAGTGATACCTGCGGCTTCGGGTTTTAATTCGGTTAAATCCACACTTCTGCCGACGGCTACAAGTACTTCCTCACTTTCCACAACACTGCCGTCATCAAGAACAATTTGCTTTAAATTGCCTTCAAATTTAATATCTTTTGCGCTGCGGCCCGTAAGCAATTGTATGCCGCGCTTTTCAAAAGAAGTTTTTAAAACTCTTACGCTGTCTTCGTCTTCAACGGCAACTATTGAGGGCAGCATCTCCACTATGGTAACTTTACTGCCAAGCGCGTTAAAGATGCACGCAAATTCGCACCCTATCACGCCCCCGCCGATAATGGTAAGGCGGGCGGGAACATTTTGCAGGGTAAATATATTGCTGTTATCAAAAAGTTTATCTTTATGTTTATCAAACGGAGCGGGATAAAAAGCCGTGCTGCCCGCCGCTATAATAACATCGTCAAAAGTTATGCTTTGCCCGTTTACGGTAAGTTCTTTATCGCTCACAAAGGATGCGGAACCTTCTATATAATTTATTTTCGCGGCTTTAAACACGCTTAAAAGCCCGCGTTTTAATCTATCAGTAACGCCCTGCCTTCTTGTTTGTATTTTGGCAAAATCAAAGGTATTAAAAAACTCCTGCGCTTTCTCGGGGGAGGAGGATAAAGCGGCAAGTTTTTTAACGCCGTCAAATTTATGCGCCGCGTCTAAAAGGGATTTGGAAGGTATGCACCCGCAATTAAGGCAAACGCCGCCCGCGTGGCCCTTTTCTATAAGGGTAACTTGCGCGCCTAAAGCAGCCGCTTTAAGTGCGGCGGGATAACCGCCGGGGCCTGCGCCTATGATAGCTATTCTTTTTGTCATAACTCCCCCTGTAATATTAACCTGATAAAAGTATATAATATTTGTATGTCTGATAAACCCTCCTTCCACGGACACAGAGATAGGCTTCGCTCAAGATTTTCCGCCTCGGGGCTGGATTCTTTTATGGACCACGAAGTGCTGGAGCTTTTGCTTACTTTCTGTATCCCCAGAAAAGATACCAAACCCATAGCGTGGGCGCTTATAAAGCGCTTCGGTTCTCTATCGGGAGTATTGGACGCGACGCCAAAAGAACTTGCGCAAGTGCAAGGGATAGGCGAGCAGAGCGCGGTATTTTTGAACTTAATCCGCGCGACAATGCGCAAATACTTTTTGGAACAGGTAAAGGAACGTAAGGAAATTAAAAACCCCGAAAGCGTGGTTGATTTTTGCCAAGCCTCTCTGCAGGGCGAAGCCAATGAAGTTTTTGAAGTTATCTACCTTACCACCCGCAACACGGTTATCGGCGTGGAACGCATTGCCATAGGCACCATTGACCGCGCAAGCATATCACCCAGAAAAATTATAGAAAACGCTTTCAACCGCCGCGCCGCCGCGCTTATCTTTGTCCACAACCACCCATCTGGCGAACCCAGCCCGTCGCAAGAGGATATTTCCCTTACGGAAAATCTTTCTCGCATCGCCGCACCCCTTGGCATCATAGTGCTGGACCACATTATAGTGGGCAAGGGCAAGTTTTTTAGCATAAAAGCAAACAATTTTATAAAACCTAAAAAAGGATAATTTATGGCGACGCTATTAAAGGAAGTTTTAAAACATCAGGTCTATCCCGCAATGGGTTGCACGGAACCCGTTTCCGTCGCGCTTTGCGCCGCCAATGCCGCCGCGCTGGTTAAAGGCAAAATTAAAAAAGCAATTATCTTTACCGATACCGCCACCTTTAAAAACGGCCTTGGCGTAAGAATACCAAATACCAAAGGCGAAAAAGGCAATCTTTTAGCAGCGGCTGCAGGGCTGATACTTGCCAACCCGCAAAGCGGTATGGAAATATTAAAACAGGTAACACCCGCCGTATTAAAACAGGCAAAAGAACTGGTAAAAAATAAAAAGGTGGAAGTTAAAATTGCCGATAAAAAAGATTTTTACGTACAGGCGGAAGTTGAAACTACCGACGGGCAAACCGCCGCCTGCGTTATAAGCGGCAGCCACACAAATATAGCTTTGTTAAAGCAAAACGGCAAGATAATTTTTAAGGGTAAAGAAGTTAAAAAAGCCCCCTGCTCCGCATTTAAAGAACAGCTTAAAAAAGCAAATTTAAAAACACTTTTAAAAGAAGCGCAAAAAGCCGATAAAGAAGATTTGGCCTATATAAAAAAAGGCGTAATAACCAACCTTGCCGCCGCAAAAGAGGGCGAGAAACTTAAAAAAGTAGGTTATTATTTGGACCGTTTGGTACAGCAGGATATGTTAAGCAAAAATATAATAAACTCCTGCAAAATACTTGCCGCAAGGGCCGCTGACGCCAGAATGGACGGCGCGGCAATACCCGTTATGAGCAGCGGGGAAAGCGGCAACCAAGGCATAGTGGCAATATTGGTTCCGTATCAAGTGGGCAAGCAAATGAAGATTAAAGAAGAAACAATATTAAAAAGCATTGCCCTCTCCCACCTTTTAAACGGTTATGTAAAGTGCTACACGGGCGAACTTGCGCCTATCTGCGGCTGCGCGATAGCAGCAGGCGTGGGCGCGGCTGCCGCCATAACTTACCAGCAAAAAGGCGCGGACGTAAAAGCCATAAGCCTTGCCATAAATAATATTATCAGCGATATAGGCGGTATGCTTTGCGACGGCGCAAAAAGCGGCTGCGCGCTAAAAGTTGTAAGCTCGGTAGACAGCGCAATACGCGCCGCGTTTATGGGCATAAATTATTACGGCATAACGGAAGTTGAAGGCTTTGTCGGCAAAACCGCCGAGCAAACCATACAAAATTTAAGCAGAATATCCACGGTGGGCATGGTCCATGTAGACAACACCATAGTGGACATAATGCAGGATAAAACAAAATAATGAGCATTTCTATAATACTTGTAAGGCCCAGAAATCCGCAAAATATTGGCGCGGCGGCGCGCGCTATGGGCAATTTCGGGCTGGAAGATTTACGCGTGGTGGACCCTTATGCCCCCGTGTGGCAAGAGGCTGTTTCCGCCGTGGACGCACATTATATTTTAAGCAATGCAAAAGTTTATGGCGATATTTTAAGCGCGGCTGCCGACTGCAACCTTATAATAGCCACCACCGCCCTAAAAAATAGAAAGGTAGGCCAGCAAATAGTAAGCCTGCCCGACATACAAAACTTTCTGGCGGATTATAAAGACCAAAACATAGCCATAGTCTTCGGGCCGGAAAAGACAGGCCTTACCGCGCAGGAAATAGAACTTGCCCACGCCGTGCTAAATATCCCGACTACGGCAAAAGTTCCGTCCATAAATCTGGCGCAGGCGGTTATTTTGTGCTGCTACGAACTTTCCAAAAATACAATAAAAACAAAACGCATAGGCACAAAACGCCTGCCGACCGTAAAAGAACAGCAAATAGTGGCGGAAAATATTAAACAACTTATCGCGCTGCTGGATTTACCGCCGACATTAAGCAAAGGCGTAACCGACAAAAAACTTAATGATTTAAATGCCCGACACGCGTTGAGCAAAGAAAATATTTTTTTTATCAATACAATAGTAACAAAGCTTTTAAATAAATTAAAACCATAAAACCGCCCTTAACGGCGGTTTTTTGACGAATTAAAAACAGCAATCGGCGGCAGCTTGGCGGCGTTTGGTACGGGGGCTGTCTAAAAGATATAATTATGTTAAAATATGTAAATAAATCCTTTCGCGGAGCATTCAATGAACTACAATATATTGGTTATTAATCCGGGTTCGACGTCGGACGATATCGGATATTACCGTAATTTGCAGACAGTTTTTGAAGTAAGATTAGAATACTCGGCTAAAGATATCGCCCCGTATATCAACAAAAATGTTACGGAAATGGCCCCTTTAAAGGAAAAAATTATCCTTTCCTGCCTTAAAGACCATAATGTGGATTTAAAAGAAATTGACGTCGTAATCGGCCGCGGCGGGCTTACCAAACCCACCGAAGGCGGCATTTATTATATAAACGATTTAATGGTGGAAGATTTAACCTACCGCGCGCTTGGCACCCACCCGTGCAATTTAGGCGCAATATTGGCAAGAGATATAGCCAAAAAAGCGGGCTGCCTAAGCATTATTACCGACCCTGAAGTTACCGACGAACTTTTGCCCGAAGCCAAATATACGGGTATGCCCGAAGTTAAGCGAATGCCCATTTTCCATTGCCTCAGCCAAAGACGCGTGGCTTATCTTACCGCAAAGGAAATAGGCAAACCCTACGAGCAATGCCGTTTTGTTATTATGCATTGCGGCGGCGGGGTAACGGTGGGCGCGCATATAAACGGTAAAATTATAGACGTAAATAACGGGCTTGAAGCCGAAGGCCCCATGACGCCGCAGCGTTGCGGCAGCCTTCCCCCCGGCGTGTTTGCAAAGTTATGTTACAGCGGTAAATTTACCAAAGAAGAAATGAACCTTAAAATCCGCGGACACGGCGGCCTGTACGCATATACAGGCACACACGACGTAAAAGAAATTTCAGAATTTATAAAAACAGGCGTAAAAAAGCCTGAAAGCGCCATAACCTGCACACAGCAGGAGGCCAAAGCGGCCGTGGACGCTATGATATACCAATTTGCAAAGTACATTGCTTATATGGCCGGAGCAGCGCAGGGCAATCTTGATGCCGTAATACTTACTGGCGCTGTGATGTACGACGATTATATAAGAGAGACTTTAACACAAAAAGTAAGCTGGCTGGGCAAGGTTTACGCCTATCCCGGCAGCAACGAAAAAGCCGCCCTTAAAGAAGCCGCCGTCAGAGCCTTGCAAAACCCTGCAATTATAAAAGAATATAAATAGGAGAAGAAAGAAAATGGAATTCAAAAGCTTCAAAGAACTCGTTGAACTTGTTAAAGGCAAATCTAACCGCGTGGTAGTACCCGGCGCAAACAATCACGAAGCCTTAAGCGCAATCAAAATGGCGGACGAAAAAGGACTTATCTCCAGCGGTATTTTAATAGGCGATGTCGCCCTTGTAAAACATACGATGAAAGAAGTAGGTTTGGCGGAAGATAAATTTGAATTTATTCAATGCACCGACGTGCCTGAAATGTGCAATATAGCCGTAAAGCAAATTGCGGAAGGCAAAGGCGACTTTCTTGTAAAAGGCTTGGTTGATACAAAATATTATATGAAAGCCATTTTAAATAAAGAAATGGGCCTCGTCCCCCAAGGCGCGCTTTTAACACACTTTGTACTTTTTAAAACCGACAATTACCACAAAATGTTTGCGGTAACGGACTCCGCCGTTATGATAAGCCCCACCGTGGAGCAGAAAGCTAAAATTATAGAAAACGCCGTAAATATTTTAAGAAAGCTCGGCATAGAAACACCAAAAGTAGCTATGCTCTGCCCCGTGGAAAAAGTTAACGAAAAAATCCCCTCCACGCTTGACGCGCAGGCTTTGGTACAGATGAATAAAGACGGCCTTATCAAAAATTGCGTAATAGAAGGCCCTTACGATTTATATATCACCTTCTCCAAAGAACGCGCGGCAGAAAAAGGCATTACCGCAGCCCAAGTTGCTGGCGATGCGGATTTGGTAGTGCTGCCTGATTTGGACGCGGCCAACCCGCTTTATAAAGCTTTGGCCTTCTTTGCAAAAGGTGTTGAAGCGGCCGCCATTTTGGCAGGCCCCACAATACCCGTTATTTTACCTTCCCGCGCCGATACGCCCGAAGTTAAATTAAACGCAATAGCGTTAGCTTCTTATTTAAAAAATCAAAAATAAAATAAAGGCGGGGGCCACAAACCCCCGCCTTCTTTAAGTGATGCAAAGCGGTACAAATTTTAATTTATAAAGGATTGTTATGCAAAAAATAAAAGAGTTTCTGCTCGCCATAAAAACGAACAAACTTAAAGCGGACCTTTTTATAATTTTGCCCCTGTGCGTATTAATATGTCTTGGCGTTTACTTTTATACAAAACACCATTTTAAAGACTTAGCGCAGCAGCAGAAGCAAGAAGAAGTCTACTTTAAAAAATACGAAGGTAATTTAAGCCGCCACATAAGCCTGCCCCTTACGGAAGCGGGCATCAGCAAAGAAGAAACAGGCCGCATAGTAGCTAAATTAGACAGCGTGCTTGATATGCGCCGCCTTGCCCCGCGCGATAAATATCTGCTTACAATGGACGAGGAAGATAATTTTAAAATGCTGGTAGTAACCAAAGACTTCTCCCGTTATTATGTTGCACAAAGCAATGGGGAATTGGTTGCGGGCATATTGGATATTTCCGTTAAAACGCGCAAGCGTTTTGCCAGCGGCACGATAGACAGTTCTTTATTTGCCTCAATGCAGAGTTACGGTTTAAAACCGGGTTTTATTGTTGATTTTACCGATGTTTTCTCTTGGACGATAGACTTTAACACGGAAACCAGAGAAGGCGACACATTTGCCTGCTATTGGCAGGAAGATTATACAGCCGATGGCACAACATTAAACGAAACTATACTTGCGGCCTATTATAAAGGCAAATTCAGCGGCGATAACTACGCCATACGCTTTGAAGACGAATTTTATGACCAGACGGGTAAGATAAGCAAAAAGATGTTCTTAAAGTCGCCCATCAGCGTGCGCGGCGTAAGAATATCTTCCCGCTTCTCAAGAAGCAGACTTCACCCCGTGTTAAGAATCCGCCGCCCGCATTTGGGCATAGACTATGCCGCGCCGACAGGCACCCCCGTTGAAAGCGTAGCCGACGGCACAGTAATATTTAAAGGCTGGAAGGGCGGCTTTGGCAATTATATGGAAGTTTCCCACGTTAACGGTTTTGTAACCTGCTATGGCCACTTAAACGGCTTTGCCAGAGGCGTCGGCAACGGCGTGCGCGTACGTCAGGGCCAGACAATAGCCTACGTGGGCAGAACAGGCCTTGCCACAGGTCCGCATTTGGACTTTAGAATAAGGCAAAAAGGCGTTTATATGGATTTCCTTAATAATAAAAACAGAAGTTCCGCCGTGCGCGAAATACCCAAAAACAAACGCGAGGAATTTAATAAAATAAGGGAAGAATATATTAAGATTTTGAATGATAAAGCTATAAAAGAATAGAGGGAATTTAAAATGAAAAAAATAGTTCTTACAGGCGGGCCGGCAAGCGGCAAAACTACTGCTCTTTCCATTTTAAAGGAAGAGTACGGCACTGATATAGAAGTGGCAAAGGAAGCCGCAACGCTGGTATACAGCGGCGGATTCCCCAGAAATGACGGCAGCAAACGCCACACATATCACGCCCAGCGCATTATTTATAATACCACCAAAGAACTTGAAGCCTTGGCGGAAGAAATAAGCCCCAATGCCAAACTGGTGCTTTGCGACAGAGGTTCTTTAGATGGTGCGGTCTACTGGCCGTATGGGGAAGAAGACTTTTTTAAAACTATGGGAACAACCGTTAAAGCGGAATTTGACCGTTACTATGCCGTCATACATATGTCCCCCCCGAAAGAAGCAAAATACTATCAAAACACCGCCGTGCGCACGGAATCTTTAACCCGCGCGCTGGAAGTGGACGAAGCTATTTTAAAATTATGGTCTGGCCATCCGCGCCATATAGTTATCCCCGAAAGCAATGACTATGTAAAAAAAGCGCTTATCGTAAGAAAAGCTATAAGAAAAATCATCAACGGAGAAATTTAGTCTATGGTATTTGACTTTCTGTTTAAAAAGAAAAAAGAAGAAGCCGCAACACCGTCCGCAGAACAAGCCGCTCCAAAGCAGGAGGAAGCTGCAAAAACCTCCAAAAAGGAATCGCTTGAAGAACGTATAGACAGGGAAATGCAGGCCTTGCCTTCTTTCATCAAAAATAAAATTAAAGACCCTTCAATAAAGCAAAAGTTTGTGGAACTTGCCAAACGTATGGAAAAGGACGGCGTTGATATGAACTCCCCCAAAGCCATGAAGAAATGGGTAAAAGACCACGAAAAAGAACTTAAGGAAGAGCAGCAGGGCGGTAAAGTGGAAACCGTTGTAAAGGGTGATGAACCCGGCCGCAACGACTTATGCCCCTGCGGCAGCGGCAAAAAGTACAAAAAATGCTGCGGCAAGTAATTTAGCAATAATAAATATTTAACCCCCTATCTTAGGACAGGGGGTTATTTTTTTAGCAAAAAAACAAACGGAATCCGCACATAGCTTTGTATCCCCTGTTAAATATGGCGCTTTGGGGCTACAATAATAGATAGCAGCAAAGTGTGCAAGGGGGGCGGGCATAATGGTTGTTTGTCCGTAAAGCGGTTATGGGGGAAAAGCATGAAGCTATTAAAAACGGTTTTACGCTTATAGAACTGCTTGTAGTTGTATTAATTATGGCAGTGCTTGCCGCTATCGCTTTGCCAAAATATTTTACCGTAACAAAACTGGCAAAAGTAAAAACCACTTTGGCATCTCTCTCCCCTATAATTAAAGCCAATAATCATTATTTTCTGGTAAGCGGGCAATATACGCCCGATATAGATAAACTTGATGTTGCCGTGCCGTATCAAAGTAAAAAGGCAGAAGATGTTGATGGCGAACTATCCACAGTATTTACCACAAGCTGGGGAAAATTTAATATCAGAGATAACGGCGACATATCAGTACGCTTCAGTGATGCTATGGGCAATGCGCATATTACTCTTTTTTAATCCTAATACAGTAAGGGAAGACGGTTTGGACGGCTACGACGGAAAATGTATGGTGCCAGACCCTAAGGACAAAGAAGAACTTACCGTTTGCGCGCAACTTGGCACTTTGCTTGATAATGCATCAGGCAAACAATACGGTATAAACTTGTGATAGATTTAATATTATGAAAATTGCGTGATTTGATTTATGCCGTCTGACGCAGAACAAGTTTGCAGATAAGTAGCGTGGATTTTCAGATTTTGAGAAAATTTTGATTTTATTCTAAGCGCGAACTACAAAGAAGAATGGGAGCGGAGCGACTCTCGGTAGTTTAGCGAAGAAAAAATTAAAATTTACCAAAATATGGAAAGATGCTAGCTTTATAAATCCCAACAGAACAAATGCCTTTTATTTTATCTTCTCTAGCCTGCCACCATCTATTCGGTAACAGGAAGTCGCAAACTCCGCCGCATGAGTATCATGCGTCACCATCAAAACAGTAATCCCGCCCGCGGCAAGCGCGGCAAAATCCTTAAACACCTGCACTTTGCGCGCAGTATCAAGGTTGCCCGTAGGCTCGTCCGCCAACAGCAGCAAAGGCTCGTTTACCAAGGCGCGGGCAATGGCGGCGCGTTGCTTTTCCCCCCCGCTGACGGAAGGTGGCATCTTATCGGCAAGCTCTTCTATACCTAAATTTTTAAGTAAAGCGCGGGCGCGTTTAACATTATTTTTGCCCTTCATCACAGCGGGCATATTAACATTTTCCAAAATAGTAAACTCTGGCAATAATCCGTCAAACTGAAACACAAAACCCATCTTGCCAAGGCGGAGTTTAGCGCGGTGCGCTTCGTCTAACTTCAAAATATTTTTACCTTCAAAAATAACTTCGCCCTCCGTCGCAACGTCAAGCATAGCGATAAGGTTTAACAGCGTACTTTTGCCGCTGCCGCTGGGGCCGATAAACACAACAAACTCGCCCTTAGCCGCGCTGAAGGAAACGCCGTCAAGCACCTTAAGGGCAGTTTTGCCCTCGTTATAAACTTTTGTAAGGTTTTTAACTTCTAAAATATTATCCATATCTTATAGCGTCCACAGGGTTAATTTTTGAAGCTTTATACGCGGGATATAAAGCGGAAAGGAAGCACAAAAAGTAGCTGCCGCCGATAACGCTTGCAACATCCCAAAATTGTATGGATACGGGAACTTTTGTTAAGTAGTAAATATCCGCAGGCAGCTGCACAATGTTAAATGTGCGTATTACCCAGCACAAAAACAAAGCCAAGAGTAAACCCGATATTATGCCCGCACTGCCTATAAAAAGCCCCTCAAGCATAAATATACGCCTGATATTTGCAGGCCCTGCGCCCATAGCGCGCAAAATGCCTATGTCGCGCAGCTTTTCCGTACCAAATAAAATAAGGTTGGAGGTTATGTTTAAAGAAGCAACTAAAATTATAAGGGAAAGGATTATAAACATCATCACCTTTTCCAGTTTTAAAGCGGCGTAAAGCGTGCCGTTAAGCTGGGCAAAAGTGCGCACGGCAAAGTTAACGCCCGCAACATTTTGCACAAGCGGGGCGGCCTTTTCCGCATCTTCCAAGCGGTTAAGTTTAACGGAAAGCCCAGTTACCGCGCCGTTAAGCCCCAAAAAGTCGGAGGCCTGCGCAATGGTGGTATAAACCATTGTATTATCAAATTCGTAGTACCCTGTTTTAACAAGGCCTGTTACCTTAAAGCGTTTCATCTTTGGCAGCCCGCCCGCAATGGAACTGGGCGATACCAGCACAACATCATCGCCGATATCAACCGCCATTGTAAAGGCAAGCTCGGTGCCTAAAACAAGCGGGGCGGAACCGTCTTTACTTTCAAAAGAACCTTCTACTATATTGGAAAGCAAATCGCTGGTCTTGCCTTCCCTTGCAGGGTCCAACCCGCGGATAACAACGCCCTGCGATTGCTTATCAAAATTTAAAATAGCCTGCCCCAAAATATTAGGGGACGCCGCTTTTACATATTTAACTTTTTCTATATCCTGTTCCAACTGTTGATAGCGGCCGTCGGGCATAACGCCCAGAACCATAATATGGGCCTGCGCGCCGATAACTTTCTTTTTAATATCATTTTGAAACCCGCTCATAACAGCCAAGGTTGTAATTAAAGCGGCAACACCGACGCAAACGCCGAGTACTCCTATAATAGTTGTTATAAGAGAAAACACCCCTTTACTCTGGGACAAAAGATACCTTTTGGCGATAAAACTTTCAAATTGCATAATATTATTGTATAAAATATATGTTCAACTTTTTTAAAAAAGGCGGAGAAAATGAAAAGGAAAGGGTTTACATTATTAGAGTTGCTTGTAGTTGTGCTTATTATAGCTATCATAGGTTCCATCGGGGTTCCGCTGTACACAAGGTCTTACAGGCGCAGTATTTCGCAGGAGATGCTTGCGACAATAAAATTGTATCAAGATTCCATTACCCGTTATAAAAACGAAAAGGGGACAATGCCCGTACGCTTTGCGGATTTAGATGTTAATATAGCGGATGCGGAGCCGTCTAACGCTTTTCCCGATGCGCAGGACGCGATAAAAATAAAAGATTTTTATTATTATTTTTTCCCGTCGCGCCATGCCGTCTTCAGTTCTTACGGGGATTTAAGCAATCCGGAGTATTTCGGCTTTTTTATAGAGAACAATATTATTTATTGCTTCGGTCCTTCTGCCTCCTCTCACACTCAGGAGTATTGCGAAAGTGTAATGAACTTTGCCCCCTATCAATCCACGGGCGTATTGGCCTATTACAAACAGCAATAATATTTTTTTGACAAACAAAAAGCCGCGGTTTATAAGCCGCGGCTTTTTTATTGCACTGTTAAACTTTACGCTTAAAGCAGCTTGCCCGCCAAATCGGCCAGAGAGCTGCGTTCCGTCTTGGTAAAGGTTATATGCCCGTAATTCTTTTGGCCTTTAAACCTTTCCACCAAATAGGTAAGCCCGTTGGATTCAATATCCAAATAAGGGGTATCTATCTGGTACGGGTCGCCCGTTACCACAACTTTTGTGCCCTCACCCGCGCGGGAAAGTATTGTCTTAATTTCGTGCGGGGTAAGGTTTTGCGCGTCGTCAACTATCATATATTGTTTGGGCAATGTGCGTCCGCGGATATGCGTTACGGAGGCTACTTCCAGCTTACCGCTGGTCATAAGGTAGCGCACTTCTTCCTCGGTATCCTCGGGGTTTTTCTTATTGGCAAGAAAGCTTAAGTTATCCTGTATGGCGCCCATCCAGGCTTCCAGCTTTTCTTCCATACTGCCGGGCAAAAAGCCTATATCTCTGCCGACGGGGACAATAGGTCTGCACACCAAAAGGCGGCGGAATGTTTCGTCGTCAAAAGTTCTTCTTAAGCCAGTTGCAAGCGTTATCAAAGTTTTACCCGTACCAGCAGTACCGACTAATGTTACCAAGTCTATACTGTCGTCAAGCAATAATTCCATCGCAAAACGCTGCTCTTTATTTAAAGGCTTAATTCCCCAGGCGGAAGGCTCCTGCGTCGGCAAAGCTTTTAAGGTGTCGGTAGCGGCGTTTACGCGGCCGACGGCGGATTTTTTGCTGCCGTCATCGCTTTTGAGTATCAAAAACTCGTTCGGGCAATACTTACCAGCTTCTATAGCAAGCTGTTTGTTTTTATAAAATTCGTCAATCTTGTCTGCGGAAACTTCCAGCTCTCTGGAGCCTACATAAAGCTCGTCATATTTAACTTTATCGGTTGTGTAATCCTGCGCTTCCACGCCGATAGCCTCCGCCTTAAGGCGCAGGTTTGTATCTTTTGAAACTATTATAACGGGCTTCTTACTTGTTTTGTTTGATTCCTGCTTATGATAAAAATAAGCGGTATTTAAAATATCATTATCGGACTTATTAAATATAAACCCCGGCGGCAAAAGATTATCTTTTGTAAATTCTATTTTAAGCGTTCCGCCGTTATCAAGCTTAACGCCTTGGCCAAGGCGGCCGCGGCTTCTTAAATCGTCCAAGTGTCTGGACACAAGCCTTGCGTTTTTGCCTCTTTCGTCGGCAGCTGTTTTAAAATTATCAAGCTCTTCTATTACTATTATGGGGATTACGACTTCGTTATCGTCGAAGCTTTCCAAAGAATGGGGATCGTGCAGCAAGACGTTTGTGTCTAAAATATAAATCTTTCTCATAAGCCCTCCTTGTAATGTATGACACGCATATTGTAGCATTATTATAGATGAACAGATATCTTTGCATTCACGGTCATTTTTACCAGCCGCCTCGCGAGAATCCTTGGATAGAGGAAATAGAACCGCAGGACAGCGCCGTTCCTTTTCATAATTGGAATGAGCGTATTTCGGCAGAGTGTTATCACCCTAACGCTTTTGCCCGCATCTTAAACGATGCCAAGCAGATAAAAAACATTGTAAGCAATTATTCAAAAATAAGTTTTAACTTCGGGCCTACGCTGCTTTCTTGGATGGAAAAATATGATAAAGAAACTTACGCAGCCATCATTGAAGCGGATAAAAAAAGCCTTGAACTTTATGGCGGACACGGCAGCGCGATAGCGCAGGTATACAATCACGTAATAATGCCCCTTGCCAATGCCGCTGATAAAGAAACTCAAATAATTTGGGGTATAGAAGATTTTAAAAAACGCTTTAACCGCGAGCCTGAAGGTATGTGGCTGGCGGAAACTGCCGTCGACACAGAAACGCTGGAACTTTTAGCTAAGCACGGTATTAAATTTACCATACTTGCGCCCAGCCAATGCGCGCAAACACGCAAGATAGGCACACACGCGTGGTGCGACGAGCCTTATGCCAAGGTGGACCCTAAAAAACCATATCTTTGCAATTTACCCTCGGGCAAAAGTATAGCTTTGTTTTTCTACGACGGTCCGATATCGCAAGGTATAGCATTTGGCGATACTTTAAGAAGCGGGGAACGCTTTGCCGCACG
Source organism: Elusimicrobiota bacterium (assembly GCA_023393825.1). Classification (GTDB taxonomy): domain Bacteria; phylum Elusimicrobiota; class Elusimicrobia; order Elusimicrobiales; family Elusimicrobiaceae; genus Proelusimicrobium. The sequence goes on from JAEXBW010000018.1 coordinate 14,672, forward strand.
TCTGCTTTCAGCCTTTGATACCAGAAGGGAAGAACAGCTTGTACACATTGCTACCGACGGCGAAACCTACGGACACCATCAAAAATTTGCGGATATGGCCTTGGCCTACTGCATAAACTATGTAGAGCAAAATAACCTTGCCAATATAACTGTTTACGGGCAGTATTTAGAACTTTTCCCCCCGCAGTTTGAAGCCAAGATTAACGAAAGAACTTCTTGGAGTTGCGCGCACGGCGTTGAACGTTGGCGTTCTAACTGCGGCTGCAAAATTAACACCAATCCCGCGTGGAATCAAGAGTGGCGCGGCCCGTTAAGAAAAGCTTTGGATTTTGCGCAAGCCCGCCTTTTGGAAACTTTTGAAGGCAAAGGCAGGGAATACTTTAAAGATATTTGGGCCGTGCGCAATGCTTATATAAAAGTTATCTTAGACCGCACACAAACGGAAGAGTTTTTTAAAACTCACGGTACGCAAAAAGCCTTGGAAGATAAAACAACCGCAATGAAGCTTATGGAAATGCAACGCAATGCAATGCTTATGTACACAAGCTGCGGCTGGTTCTTTGACGAAATTTCGGGCTTGGAATCCGTACAAATTATGGCTTATGCCAAACGCGCTTTGGGTTATAACAAAGCCTTAACGGGCGAAGATATAGAAAAGCAATTTATAGAAAAGCTTTCCTTAGCGCCCAGCAATATTGCGGCGTTTAAAGACGGCGCAACAGTGTACAAGCAACTTGTAAAACCTTTTTCCATGGGGCTTAGAAAGATTGCCATACACTATGCGGTATCGTATCTGCTTGACGAAATATTGTTTGAAGACCGTATTTACTTTTATAATATTTCCGACCAGCGTGTTGATGTTTCCCGCCAAGGGGCTGCAAGGCTTGTAACGGGCGTGGGTACATTTACATCTATAATAACCACCGAAGCCAGAAAGGTAAGTTTTGCCGTTCTGCACACGGGCGGGCCTGATATTACGGCAGGCGCGATATACGGGCAGACAGATAATTTAGAACATATAAAAGAAGTCTTCTCCTTTGGCGAGATTGACCAATGCAAAGCCCTTATAAAAGGTTCCTTTGTCGACGTTGTGGATATACAACAACTGCTTAAAGAAAAGCAACGCCAAATAATATCCAACGCCATAGAAAAAGCCAAAAAGAGAATTCGCGGCAGCTTTGCCGATATTTTTGAGCGCGAGCATACCGTGCTTAATTACATACAAAGTATCGGGCAGCCTATGCCGAAACTCTTTTTATCTCTGTCGGAATTTGTGCTTAACTTTGAGCTTAAGGAAGAACTTATAAAAGACCCCGTTAACACCGTAAAAGTGGGAGAAATTATAAGCAATCTTGCCCGCGCATCCGCCAAACCCGACGAGCAAGGCCTGCAAAGGCTTTTAACCAAAAAGCTGGACCTGCTTACAGACAGTTTTGCCGCCGACCCGTTGGACTTGGGCCGCGTGTCAAAACTTATAGAATTTTTGAGTTTTTTGGAAATGTTTTCCCTGCCCGCAAATCCGTACCGCGCGCAGAACATAG
>JAEXBW010000084.1 GCA_023393825.1 Elusimicrobiota bacterium
AAAATGCCCCGCTTTATAGCCTATCGCGCCTGCGGCAAGTACCCCGATGCTCCAAGCTATATATTCCGCTGCGGAGGTTTTGGAATACTTTTCGGGAGAGGTAAGGGCCTGCTTAATTTCCGCCTGCGTTTTGGGGGAAGACGCCTGCCCCGCCATGGCAATGTTTGGAATAAAAAGAGAAAAAGAAAGAAATAAAGATAGAATTTTGTTGATTGATGCCGATTTCATATTGACCGCCTTATTTGTATTGTTGTTTTTACTGCTTCACTCTTTAGAAAGCCGCTATCGGTTAACTTGCCGCGCTAAGACTTTCTAAAAGAAGTTCTTTTGTCTGCTCGGGCGAATTACTGCCTTTTAAAATGGAAAGTGTTTGGATAAGCTTCGTTGAAGACATTATGCTTAACTGGGCTTCCAAAAGGGGCAAATATTTTTGATTTTCATATAAAACGGAGGCAACAAGGTCTGTGCCGTGTTCTTCTGCAAGGATAAACATTTGCGCGGAAAAGAGTTCGGGGCGGGCCTCGTATGTTTCTTTAAAAACACGTTGGATATTGAGTCTGTTGTGTGAAATTTCCGCCGCGGGCTTGTCTTGCGACACAACAATAACCCCTGCAGAAAACAAAGCTAAAGCGCCAAGGCCCAATACTCCCCCGCGCTTCTTAAGGGTACGCAGTAAAGTGCCTGAGAAATTTTCTAAAAGTTCTTTCTTTGCACCGCTTGCGGGTATATTATTAAGGCGGTGGGCGGCGGAGATAAGTTCGCTCTCTATAGCGGAAATTTCTTTTGACGAAGACGCGCTTTCCAACCGTAAAAGATTTTTATTGGTCTGCGTCATTAAAGAAATAATTTGCTCGTCCGCCGCGGCAGAAGCCTTAACGCTGCCAAGACTTCCCTGCAGGCGGGATAATTCCTGCTTAAGACTTTCAATAAGCTTCTCTGCCTCTATTCTTGAAAGTTTGCCGGACTTTGGGAAAACGGTTGCCTTGCCTGCCATAAAATCTTCAGTTGCTTTTTGTCCGTAACCGGCGCGGAAACCTTTTTCATAATAAACCTCCCCCAGCTCCTGCTGCCCGAGGAAAGCGGCATCATACCCGCGGTTAAAGCCCATAAGTTGTGCCTTGGACAAATCCCTTGCGGGGGTATCATTTGTTTTTATCATCTTTGCAAACAAGTCTGTTTGTTCGTCCAAAACCCTTAAAAGGCGGCCTTCTTCCCTTTCCTCTACTTTTATAGCTTGGTTAAGGAAGGCTATCCTTTCGTTAAGTTGCTTTATAACACTATCTTTTGCCGAGGCTGTTTTAGCCTTTTGCCAAACGGAACCCGCATAGGCGCCGCCGATGCCTGCCACAGCTGCGCTTAAAAGTGAGAGTAAAACCAAATCGGAATTATTTACTGTTTTGCCTGCCGAAGAATGAACGGAGATTATCTTTTTAATCTCTTGCTGGGATTTATCCCCCACATTACTATTTGCAAAAAGATGTGCGGGAAAGACTAAAGATGCGGCAAGGAAACAGGCGGTTGTTTGTTTTGCGATATTTTTTGGCATAGGCTGCTCCGTCAAATAATAGTGATATTACTATTCTATACAGAGCAATGAAAAAAGAGAAGAGGCTTTAGGCCTAAGACGGCATAGGCCTTTTGGCCCGATATAAAAAACGGCAGATTTAACTCTGCCGTTTTCTATTAATTGTCGTCTTAAATATTTAGAACTTAAGGTCTGAAACAAGTGCGGCTTTATTTTGTTCGGCCGATTTATTATTACCCTGCACAAGCAACTTAAGGCATTCCTTTCCTTTAGGGTCGGACATAACCTGAAGCTGATTTGCGAACAAAGGATAGTAATCTTTTTGCTTTTCGTATATTACGGAAGAAACAGCTTCTATACCGTATTTCTCTCTGGCATTAAGCACGGTTACCAAAAACATATCGGGCGTATTTTGGAAAGAGAAAGCAAGTTCCCTTTGAGCCAAAAGTCTGCTGTCGGAAATTGTTGCAGCCTGAGCATTGCCTGATATAAGAACAAGCGCGGTGCCTGCAACCAAAATTACGCCAAGGCCTATTATGCCGCCCTTTCCCTTAACCTCTTTGCTGATACGGGAAAGAAAGGTGTTTGCGGCTTCTTTAATGCCTTTAGCTTCGGATTTTGCGGCAAGTTCCGCAAGCGCTTTTGAATCGCGTTCTATCGCGGCGGAAAATTTATTTTTGGCAGCGGCATTATCGGCTGAAGCCATATTGCGGAAGTTTGCATTTATTTCTGCCGCTAGTTTGGAAATTTCCTCGGCATATTGAGTGCCGCGTCCCGCGTATGCTTTTTCCGCCTGTATCTGCATATCCGTTAAAGCGTCGCGGAAGTTTTTAAATTCTATTTCTTTATTAAGCTGCGCCGTAAAAACACCTACCGCGTTTTGCACTTTGGGTGTTTCTTTTGCGGCGATGGAGGTAAGTTTTTTTACATCCTTTTCTATGGAAGACAAAAGATTTTTTGCTTCTTCTGAAGAAGAAGATTCTAAGGCTTCGAAAGAAAAGAACTTTTCGTTTATGTCCATAATCAAAGAAGACATTGCCTGACTTTTCTTGGTTGAATGCACATAAAGCTCTCTGTCAAATTCCGTCTGGAATTTTGATAATACATTGCGATATTCGTTCAAAGTGGCGGGTATCTTGCCGCCGTTTTTGGTGTAAGCTTTTTCCCAAAATTGCGGAAGTTCATCATCGGGAGTAGGAAGCGCTTTATAGTATTTATAGAAATATCCTTTCTCTTCAATACTCTGAAGGATAGGATAACTGTCTTTCATAAATCTTCCAGCTTCGCTTATTTTATAAGGCGGAATTGTTTTTGATTTGGCCCCTGCGAGCAATTCTTCTAAGATAATATCAAGCTGCTGTTTGTGTGTTCTCTGCGCTCTCTTAATACCGTTCTTTATCATTATGGTTAAAGCGCAGGCTGCCGTCGCCCAACCTGCAACAGCTACAAGTCCTATTACTCGGTATGGATCGGTGGAAGAGATTTTTTTTGCTATTTCCTGCTGTGTTACTTTTTGCGGCTGTACATTTGCTTGAGCAAAAACCGTCTGAACTGATGTAAGCTGCAAACAAAGAAGTAAAGCTACAACTTTTTTTACTGTATTCATAGGTATAATCCTCTTTTAACTGCTATGCCATAATTGTGGCAAACTTCAGTCGTTCGCACAAGAGAACAAAGGCCCTTGTAGAGCATAGGCCTTTAGGGTAATGGCAATAAATGCAAAAGCACGGGACAAACAAAAAGGGACAGGCTTTGTGCCTGTCCCTTTTTGTGTATAACAAACAATTTTATTGACGTAAAGACTTTAAAAGATTGTTCTTATTTTCCCAAACGGAATTGGAACGCGCGGAAGAATTGGCAATCAAATCCGATGAGATTTGCCTGATTTCAGCAGACTCAAAAAAGCTTAATTGCTTTGTAAGTTCAGGCAAGACTTCTTGGTGTTCGTACAATACGGAAGCAACCATATCAACGCCGTAAGTGTTTTTAAGCGAAAGCGCTTTAACTGAAATAAGTTCGGGGGTGTGTTTTATTGTGCGGGATAATTCCCTTTCAACCAAAAGTCTGGTGTTGGAAATATCTGCCGCTTGCGTTTGCTGCGATAAAGAAAACATTGCCGCAAGCGCGACGACGCCCGCTGCGGCCATACCTATGGCACCGCCTTTAGCGCGCGTTAAAGCGGAAAGCTCTTTAAGATATTCTTGCACAACTTTTCTTGTCGAGCTGTCTGCCACTCTGCCCGCACGGATACGTTCCATTGCCGTCAATAATTCATTGCGGGCAACGGCAATATCCTGCGGATTGGTTGCGGCTTTTAGGGCTTCGGCTTTATTGCTGGCATCCATAAACAATACCATCATTTTATTTTTTGCAAGTTCTGCACCAGTGGGCGTGGAAAGTTTTATACTGATATATCTTACCTGGCTTTCAAACTCCGCCACGGCTTGGCGTTCCGCCTTGGTTAGAACGGCTTTAGATTTAGGCGCCTTAAATTCCCCTTTAACACCCGAGTAGGCATGTTTTAAACCCTGCTCAAGACCTTGATTATAGCCTTTCTTTTTACCTGCGGAAAATAGTTTAGCGGAAAGTTCTGTCATACTTTCTTTACCTGACGTAAAGCCGCGCTCAAAGGCATCTTGTTCTATATTTAACTTTTGTTTTTTTAATGCCTGTCTGAGGTTCTTTAATCCCGATTGCTCGCCGACCTCAAAACCTTTTTGATAACTTTTCAAGCCTTTGTCGTTTTTGCCAAAGCCGTAAGCTATTCGGCCGACGGCAATAACAACCAAAGACCAAGCAAGAGTACTTTGTATTCCTGCTGTTTGTGTATATTTTTCAGACGAAGTAAGAATAACCTTAATTTCGTCTCGGCTTTTTATGCGCTGGGCTGCAGTTTCGGCAAAAGCTGGCTGTAAGAGAAGAAGTTGCAGAGAAACTACCAAAGATAGAACCTTTTTTACGGCGCCAAAAAGCATCTTATTGCGGATACTTTTCATATATATATTATCTCAAAAATGCCGCTACGGCCGCAAGGGAACAAAGACCTCCGCACAATATGGGCCTTTAGGGTATGGCATTTTTTATGTGTAAATTTGGGGACAAAAAGGGACAGGCATAAAACCTGTCCCTTTAAATTTTTGACTCGCCGTTTAGGGCTGCGTCAAACGTTACTCAATAATTTTGGTAACAACGCCTGCGCCCACTGTTTTGCCGCCTTCTCTGATGGCGAATCTTACGCCTTCTTCCATGGCTACAGGGGTGATCAATGATACTTCTATCTCAGCATTGTCGC
>JAEXBW010000013.1 GCA_023393825.1 Elusimicrobiota bacterium
CCTTCCACAGACTTGTTTTTAAAAGCGGTGCAGGCAGAAAAAGGTGACACACAGCAACAAGCGCAGCCGCAAATTTTAGATTACGGCTCACAAGTTGCAGCTTACGAGGCTCAAGCTAAGGCTCAACGTGAAGCGGCAGTAAGACAAACGGCAGCGCCGCAGGCAAATGCAACTTCTGTCCCGTCAAGGCAAACAGGCGCCGCAGCGGTGGCAAATAAAAACCCTGCTTCGCTTATACAGCCGGAAAAGCAACAGGAAACAAAGCTGAATAAGTTGGAAACAAGAAGAATTTTTAAATAAAATAAAGGGCTAATGTTATGAAAGAGGCTAAAATTGTTAGAAAGGAAAATAAAGGTTTTAAAGCTTTCTTGATAGAAAAGAAAGGCTGGGCTTTTATTGTCGGCATTTTTATTCTCTTTATGTTATTTTTTACTGCAATGCCCATGGTAAATATTCCTTTTATCGGCAGCGTAAGCGCTATCTTTGGGCTTACACCGCAGGAAATGGGAAGAATGACACTTGCGGACGTTACTGCGTATGCAATGGGCGTTAAAGGCAATAAAATAGCAAGCATAAGGGACAGCAAGTTTTCCGCTTACGAAACAGTCGGCGGTTTATCCCCATTCTCTGTTACGGCGCGCGATCGTATTTCGCAAGCTACGGCAGATTATCTTAGGGAATATCAAGCCAATATAGGCTATACTCCGGGCAGCGAAGGCCCTTTAAGCACGGTAAAAAAACCTGGTTTTGAAAACGAATATCAGGGTGTCGGCATTAATCCTCCCGGCCCGTCGCAAACGCCTGTTATAGATGAAGAGCGGGCAGAGGATCATTCAAAAGGCAGCCCTTTTTATGCGGGTCTTTTACAAACGCAGGATTCCGGTAAAACTCTTAAGTTGACCAACAAACCATTAGGCGGACAAGGGATAGACAGCAAGGCAACGGCGCAAAGCGTTTTCGGACAGGCTTTAGAAAACTCTACAAATAAATTTGTAGGCGGCAGATCAGGCGTGATGGGTGGCTTTAATGCGATAGCCAACAGAATTAATACAAGGGTAGGCGGCGTAGGGCAAATGGGCGCCTTCGGCGCTATGGGCAGAAGCTATTTCTTCAGCTATAACGCAAAAGTAGCGGGGTATAAAGTTACCGCAAAAAACTTGGCGGAAGCAGCTTTTGACGGAGAGGAAGTTCCGGAAGAAGCGCTTATAGTCCCGGGCGAAGAAAAAGAACAATCTTTAAATACGCTTGAACCGCCAAACACAATAATTAACAAAGCCAATGCCCGCGCTGGTATGTGCAAAGCGGCAAAAGAGGCTTATCAATCTTTTATAACGCAGAAGAGAAAATCCTTTAAACAGAGTTATGATGCTCTTGTTGAAATAGGCAGTGATTACAGTAAAGGCGTACCCGGCTGTTGCGATAAAACACTTGGTTTTATAGGCGCAAAAACAGCAGGCAAAAGAAACGCATGGAACACCACGTTAGACGCTCTTGGCGATGCCTGTGAGCAGCTTAAACAAAGCGAGCAAAGCTATACGGGAAAGTGCGGGCTTAATTATAACCCCAGCCCGAAAGGGAATTGCGCTCAGTTAGAAAATTTAAAATTGAAAGGCGGTTGCTTTCCGCTTTTGGTGTGGAAGTGTAAAAATAAAGTTAAATTTAGTAATTTCGGATGTTCAGGCAAGACAGATTGCCGCGATAAAATAAGACAAGTATTTTCAAATGTTGCGGATTCTGAAGTTACGGGCGCAAATGCGAATTTTTAGAAGTATTATGAAGTTAGTATTTTGTAGTAAATATGCAGGATTTAAAAGTTTAATAGGAGGCTCTTATGCCAAATAAAGATAGCTTTACGTTTAGCGATAAGCTAAAGAAGAGTAAATCTCTTCCGCTTTCCAAACGTATCCCCTCCAAAGTTGGAGGAGATGGCAAAGCGAAACGCACTCTCATACAAAGAGCGCAAAGGGATTTGCCTTTCATAATCGTAGCGGCAGCCGCGTTGCTGTTGCTTCCGATTCTCAGCCGCAACAGCGGAACTGACGATCTGGGTGTCGAAACCCCTATGGATTTTGTCTCTCCGGATACTTCCCTTTCTGACTCCGGCGGACTCGGGCAGGAAATTGCCCCGAGCAGCGGTTTTAAAAACCCGTTGGACTACATCGTATCAAGAAGCGGTAAGGATACCGATCCCAACAGAGACACCATAGATGCCGATGAAGAAGAACCGGGCTATGAACCTACGACGCCTCCTTATACTTCCGAAACAGGGGGAGAACCTAACGCGACTACAAAATATGCTCCTGCCGCTAAAGGCGCAATAAGAAACGCGCTCGTACGCAAAGCCACTCAGATTAGCGCTTTAAGAAATTCTAAAACGATGGCAGCCGGCGCAAGCACGGGTGTATCACGCTCTTTAGCCACAGGTTCTGCAGCCTCCTCAGGCGGCGCTTCAGGCCCCAGAGTAGGTGTAAGACCTGTTGCCTTGCAGCCTATGGCCTCTGCCGGTAAAGGCGGACGCAGCGAAACAGGCGAAGGTTTGTATGCTGAAGCAGCACGCTCTTTAGGCGCAATGAACAGAAGCGGCTCTAAGCAGGCTTTGTTTGACGCGCAGCTTAAAAATGTTGACGGCACGCCTTTAGGCAGCATCGGCGGCGGCCCCAACTTTGGTGCAGGCGCGGGCAAATTAGGCGCGGGCGGCGCACCGTCCAACAATGTCGGCTACAAGCCGTACTTGCCTTGGTGGTGGGATTTTGAAAAGCAAAAAGCTATGAAGATGTGGGAACTTTGGAACTACAACTTCCAAAAGGCTCTTTCCGACAATATTATTAAAGTCGGTACCAGCTTGGCTTTGTGCTTAACCACGGGTAATGCCGATGGTAAAGTAGACAAGTTTTTAGGCGACCCGGGTGGTGCTGATGACTATACCTGCCCCGGTGGCAATGTTCAGGATTGGGAAACACATAGAGATTTAATGGGTAAGGACGAAAGCGGCTCAGGAGAAAGCAAAGAATCAAGATCAAAAGGTGATTTTGACGCTTGGGTCAAGCTTTGTAACGAATCAAACGGCAACAAAGGCTATCAAAAGACCTCCAGCAACAGAAAGAATATGCTTGACGTCCGCTTAAGATGCCTTGGTTTTAAATACAAAAACTCAGGCTTGTATAAATGGTTACAGAAAGCTCAATACAGCGACAAATATAACTGCATGGGTGTAAGCGCAGGCAGCGGTATTGTTAAGTTTGAATTAACATCAACAAAAGCAAGTAAAGCTGATAAAATGGGCCATTATGTAGTTGCCAAAGATATGGTCAATAAGACTGAACCTCAGGTTATTTATATTGCCAGAGGCGGCAAACTTAAAGGTGCTGCTTTACAAGACAGAATAACAGCTCTTAATGCTATTAAGGGTGGGGACTTTGTTGTAACGAAAGTTGTCGGTTTCACATTAAATGGGGCTGACAAAAAAATGTCTAAAGGCAGAGTGGATTCAATCCAAGCTCAAATTAATGACTTAAAAAGCCTTAGTAAAGAAGAACAAGAGGCTCTTACCACATATAAGACTCAAAAGAAAGCTGATGGTACTGAAGAAAGGACTATCTCTTCAGACTATAATTCTCAGCTTAAAACGCTGCAAGAAGAACTTGCCAAGGCTACAAAGAACTCTGCTCGCTCTGAGGGCGTTGCCGACGGCGACTTTGAAAGTATTCTTGCCCGCATTGATGCGGATATAAAAGCAGGCGAATACAAAGCTGAAGGTTATGTGGCAGACCAGTTCGCGCTTAAGGTTCAAAAGACCTGTGAGATAGACAGTAAGTTTTATCAAACAAAGTTCTCTAACCTAAAGCATACGCTTAGAGGCTCTGAATCTGACCCTATCACTTGCGGCGAACCGTTTAAGTATGTAAAAATTAAAGATCCTCGTGATTTTAGCGCTACAATAGCTAAACCGGGTGCTTGCACCTACGCTGTTGTTGTAGAAAAGTCACCTATTACTAAAGACAAATATATAGTCAAACATGTTGTTGACTTCGCAAGCGGATACAACAACAAACAAGTAATTAAAAATCCCGACGGGAGTACAACGTTTAAGTTTGATATAGTAGTAGGCTTGGACGAAAGTTCAACAATAGCTACCGAGGCTCCTGAAAAGAGCAATGGTAACGGTTGGGTAATTTGGATAACAAACAACTCTTGTGACGGTGTTGCTGTTAAACGTGATGATGAATTGTCTAATCCAGATCCTTCAAACGTTATAAATGCGTTTTCAGCAGGCGGGCAAAAACATGATATTTGTAAATACCGCTGGGCATGTGGCACAGGCGGCTGCCCTGCTGACGAAAAGCCTACAAAAGAATATTGCAGAAAGATAACATCAGGTAAATTAGAGGAACCAGAAGCAGCTACATATGACGTTTATGAAGCTCTTCCTTTGGGCCGTGATCTTTCCGTAGCTAGCGGTAAAGCTATTGCTACTGGAGTAAACGGGTCGAAAAGAGCCGGTGAGCTTAAGAGTTCTTTTGGAGAAATGGGTTGGTTCAAAGAATTCCTTCAAAAAGCAAACGGGAGTGAAGAAGAAACCTTGTGTATGGGTTGCTTTGTGGGTGGAATACCTAAAGTATGCACAGATGTCTGTGTAGATACGGACGGTAAAATCAATATCAAAACAGGAACTGATTTTAAACCGGCTGTTCCTGAGCTTGACAGAAAGGACTTCCCTACTCTTACATCGGAAAACTGCCCTGATTGCGTTAAGCCTGTAACTTCAGCGCCTCCGGATGAGATTAAAAAGAAATGTTCCGTTGTATTTGGCGACGTCTTTGCTCATGGTAAGTTTGATCAGCTTAATAGCGCAGGACAAACATTTCTTGGCAATGCTTTGGTACAGATCCAAAAATGCATAGAAGACCCTAAGATAGCTAAGCCGTTAGAATTGGCAGTAATCGGACATGCTGATGTTTCTGGGGATGAATATTGTGATGAACAGAATTGTTACTTAACAAAAGATCAAAATAAGGCATTATCTGTGGATAGGGCATATTATATTGCGGATCAGTTTGTAGCGGACTTGAATAAGATGACAGTCTTCCCTGTTTGTGCGGACATAAAACTCAAGGATACGGCGACGGCTACATTGCCTGGTTGGAAAAACACTAGATATACCCCTGTTGTGCCATCAAAGATATGTGACGACCCTACAATTAAGGTTACTTTTGTTGTAGAAGGCCTTGGCACTTCAAATCCTGTAATATCTTCAGAGCAGTATAATGGGTGGATTACTAATAGGTATGTAGATAGCCAGGGAAGAGAGCAGTTTAAGAAACCTGTGAAGACGAAAAATCAGGCCCTTAAGGACTTAGCGCTTGATAGATGGGTTAAGATATCTCCTATTGGTATCTAGAACTGATTATTAGAAGTTTAAAAAGCCCCTGCGAAAGCGGGGGCTTTTTTATGCCTTCTTTTCCCAAATCTTTACCGCGCTAATTATCTGCTATTTTCCCCAAATACCGCAAGGCGCTAAATGCTATAATTTAATATGTTTATTTCCCCTAAAAACAAGGTTTTGCCGTGTTTAATTTTTGCCGCGTGCGCATTATCTCTGCTTGCCGCCGCTTCGCGCACGGCGCGCGCAGCTTTGCCGCAGTTTATGGGCGGCAGCGGTGTTGGTGTAAGCGGGCAAAAAGCTAACCTTGACGGCACTTATCCCACTTTTTGGGATAACCTTATGAAGCAGCAATCCTATTACAATCTTGCGCAAGGCATGTCGGAAATGAACGCGCTAAAATATAAAGAAGCCGCGCAAACTTTCGGCAAAGCTGTTGTAAAAAATCCGCAGGAGCCGTACCCGCACATTTTCCTGGGTATTGCGCTTTACTGGCAAGGTCAGGTGGACCCTGCAATGGCGGAATACCGCGCCGCCTTAGAACTGGACCCAAAAAATGCGGAAGCCCTGCAACTTTTAGGCATAGCCTATGCTTGGAAGGGCGATATAAAATCCGCCTTGGATAATTTTAAGCAAGCGATAGATATAAACCCAAACCGCCCCGATACTCAAATGAATTTAGGCTCTACTTATGCCGCGCTCGGCAATTTAGATGATGCTCTTTATCACTTCCGCCGCGCGGTGGAGTTAGACGACAGGCACCCGCTTTATCAATATCAGCTTGCTTCCCTTTACGAAGTTATGGGCCGCGATGATATGGCGCAGGACGCCTTTAAAAAAGCCATAAGGCTTTATCCCTCTTACGAGGAAGCTATGCTGGCCCTTGCCGTTTTGTACGAAAAAATGGGCAGTAATAACCTTGCGGAATTTAACTATAAAAAAGCTTTAAAACTTAAACCGGGCGACAGCGTTGCCCGCCTGCGCTTGGCAAATTTGCTTATAAAAAATGACCGCAAAAAAGAAGCTATGGAAATTTTAGATAAAGCCTTTTTTATATCGCCGTTGTCGGAGGAAGGCCTTGCACTTTCCATAGCCTATACTGGCGGCGCTGCCTCTGCCTCCGCTGGCGGCGCGCAGCAGTCCGAGCAACAATCTGCGCAGCCCAATAAACAGTTGGAGCAATTTAAACACAGGGTTCAAAAAATACCATCTTCAAAGCAAATGGTTATAGAGGTGGAAGTTTCCTTTGAACCCAAAACCGCGTCCGCCGCCCCGCAAAAACCCGCGCCTGTCAAAACTGCGCAGATAACGGAAAACGGAACAAAAAATAAAAAAGCTAAAAAATCTGCGCAAACAAAGCCGTCAAAAAAATCAAAATCAGCCCTTGCTTCCGCCGTGGAAGCACAAGATAAGCAGGATGCGACATCTACATTCACCCGCGCCTTTGCCGTCAACGATACCACGCCCGAGGGCCGCGCGGAACAGCTTAACAAAATTTTTGAAGGTCTTAATAATGTCCTTACGGAAGGCGGCAAACAGTATAATGTAAAAATGTCCCTGCGTGCGCGCGCCAAGGCGGAGCCTGCGGGCCTGTTTGATAAAACGCCCGTCAATAATAACCCAACCAACAGTATGGGTGGCAATTCCAAGGCGGGCTACAATCCGTATATGGTTGGCAACGATATGGGCTTGTGGGTTGCGGGCAAAGGCTGGATGAAATATATAGAAGATGTCTTTGAGGAAATTACCTCCCGCGCGGAAAGCGGCAACGGGGAGGACCTTATGATTGAAGGCCTTGCCTATATGACTTTTGGCCGAGGGCAGGAAGCTTTGGAAAGCTTTTCAAAGGCGCAGCAGGCCTTTGGCAATAATAAAGATTTACAAGTTATAAGCGGGCTTGCAAAGGGTACGGCATTTGTAATATTGGGCGATGATAACAGTGCGCTAAACGAATATAAAGCCGTGCTTGCCATAAGCCCCAAAAATAAAACAGCTTTAAATAACATAGAAGTCTTAACACAATAACAGGATGAATATATGCAAAAATACGGTCAGCATTTTTTGGTAAACAAAGGAATAATAAGCAAAATAACGCAGGCGGTTGTAGATAACGCGCAGGGCGAAATTGTGGAAATCGGCCCAGGTAAAGGCGCGCTTACAAACGCTCTTTTGGAAAACGGCATAAACAATTTTACCGCCGTGGAAATTGATAAAGAAATGTCGGATTATCTTAAACAAAATTTACCCTCCTACGCGCAGGTAAATATTATTGAAGGCAATTTTTTGACTGTTCCCACCTCCGCTTTGCCGCAGGGCGATAAAACCTTTGTAAGCAATCTTCCCTATATAGATGCGGCCGATATTCTGCTTAAAGTTTTGGATACGGAAGGTTTTAAAGCGGCGGTTTTTATGTTCCAGCGCGAACAAGCCCAGCGCCTTTCCGCCAAAGAGGAAAACAAGCAATACGGCCCGCTTTCCGTTATCTTTCAGGCATTTGCGCAGGCGTCTTCCGTCTGCAGGGTAAGCCCCGGCAGTTTTAATCCTCCGCCGAAAGTGGATAGCGAAGTGCTTTTAATAACGCCTAAGGACGGCGGCTTATTTAAAGATGCCGCGCATAAAAATAATTTTAAAGTTTTGGTTAAAGCGGTGTTTGCGTACAGACGTAAAACCGTGCTTAACGCATTAAGCGAAACTTACCGCAAACATAAAGATAATATTATCCCCGTGCTTGCCAAAAGCGGCATAAAAGTTTCCGCCCGCGCGGAGGAACTTAACTACCGCAAATATGC
>JAEXBW010000046.1 GCA_023393825.1 Elusimicrobiota bacterium
AAATGATTAAATTATCAGACTACATTGTAAAAAAACTGGAAGGGTACGGCGTTAAAAACGTATTTATGATTTCGGGCGGGGGGGCGATGCACTTAAACGACTCCTTCGGCAAAAGCAAAAAAATACAATATATTTGTAACCATAACGAGCAAGCCTCCGCCATCTCGGCGGAGGGCTTTGCCCGCCTTAACCAGGATTTAGCGGTAGTCTGCGTAACCACAGGCCCGGGCGGCATAAACTGCCTTAACGGCGTCTTTGGGCAATGGACGGACAGCGTACCTGTGCTTTATATCTCGGGTCAGGTAAAACAAGCCACGACTATAAAAAGCTGCCCGCACCTTAACTTGCGCCAACTGGGGGACCAAGAGGCGGACATAATCTCTATAGTAAAACCCATAACAAAATATGCCGTAAGCGTGGACGACCCTTATAAAATTGACGCCATTCTTACAGAGGCCGTTAACACCGCTCTTAGCGGGCGCAAAGGCCCCGTTTGGATTGACGTACCAATAAACATACAGGCCGCGCTTATAGACGAGCAAAAGCTTGCAAAACCCACCATTGCGCAACGTCCCGCTCCGTTACCTTCTAAAGAAATTAAGGCCGCAATTAACCTTTTGGGCAATGCAAAACGCCCTTTAATTGTGGCGGGCCATGGCGTAAGGCTGGCAAAAGCGCAGCACGGCTTTGAGCAGCTTTTAAACACGCTTAACATACCCGTAGTTACCACCTTTAACGGCTTTGACGTTTTGCCAGATGATAATCCTTTTTACGTCGGCAGAATCGGCACCGTAGGCCAGCGCGCGGGCAACTTTGCCCTGCAAAGCGCGGACGTTATTTTATTTTTAGGCACGCGCAATAATATCCGCCAGATAAGCTATAACTGGGAAAATTATGCGCCCCGCGCCAAAAAAATAATAGTAGATGTTGACGGCGAAGAACTTAAAAAGCCCACAGTAAAGGCCGATGTCGCCGTTAATGCCGACCTTAAAGATTTTATAGCGGAATTTTTAAAATACGCCAAGCCTCTTCCCGCGCAGGATTGGCTTGACTGGTGCATTGCGCGTAAGCAAAAATATACGCCGCTTAGCGAGTTTAGAATAAAACCCGCCGCCAAAGTACACCCTTATTTATTTACGCAAACTTTAACCTCCCTCTTAAAGACGGAAACCGTTGTGGCTACCAATGCCACCGCGTGCGTAACTCTGTTTCAGGCGGGAGTATCGCATAAAGGGCAAAGAATGTTTTTAAACTCGGGCGACGCCTCTATGGGTTACGGTTTGCCCGCAGCCATAGGCGCGTGCGTGGCGGGGGGACAAAAGCCCACAATCTGCCTTGAAGGCGACGGCAGCATAATGATGAACCTTCAGGAATTGCAGACGATAAAGCACTATAATCTGCCAATCAAAATATTTGTACTTAACAACAAAGGTTATATATCCATAATACAAACGCAAAATAACTTTTTTGAAGGCCGCCTTACGGCCTGCTCGCCCAAGAGCGGCGTAACCGTGCCTGATTTTGCAAAAGTGGCAAAAGCCTTTGGTCTTAAAACGGCTAAAATAACTTCCAACAAAAACCTTAAAGCAAACATTAAAAAACTGCTGGCGCAAAAAGGCCCGCTGCTTTGCGATGTCCTCTTGCAGGAAGATTATATCTTTACGCCTAAACTCTCTTCCAAAAAACTGCCCGACGGCACAATGATATCCGCCCCGCTGGAAGATATGTACCCTTTCCTTGATAAAAAGGAACTGGAACAAAATATAATCAGATGAGTTTTATAGAGAAAGTAAAGGCAAAGTTAAAAACTAAATACACTTTGGGCCTGCTAGCCTTACTTTCTCTTACCGCGCTTTATCATCTGCCGTATTTTAACCGTTTCGCGCCTATTACGGAGGGCTGGTTCCATACCTATTCCGACGCTGTTTTAGACGGCAAAGTACCGTATAGGGATTTCTATTTTTTTATAACGCCGCTTTACCTTTATTTTTTTGCGGTACTTATAAAATTTTTCGGCGGCAACTTTATAGTCGCCCGCATATACGGCATTTTTGAAAGATTTTTTTTAAACGCCGTCTTATATTCCATACTTACAAAATACTTTAAACCTTTTATAGCGGCCTTTGCCTGCTTTGCCGCTTTCATTTTATACTCAAATCACAATGCGGATATGATTTATTCCTATTACCAAACCTCAACTCTTTTTGCGCTTCTCACAATTTTATCGTTATCTCGTTATAAACTGTCCGATTCTTTTAACAAAAGGGCTTTAGTTCTTATCTCTGCGGGCATTTTTGCCGCGCTGGCCTTTCTTACCAAGCAAACAACAGGCGTATTTACCTTCGCGTTTATGTTAAGTTATCTTTTCCTTCTTCTTATCAGGCAAAGGCCTTCTGCCATACCATTTGCCTTTGCTTATACGCTACTACCCGCACTCTCGGTAATTGCAATATTTGCGGCTTTTTTATACAGGAATCAAGCCCTTTCTGCCTGCGTGGAACAAATATTTACGGGCGGTATGGCAAGCAAAGGCTCTATTATAAAAATACTCACGGGCTTTTACCAAAGCACTTTTACCGTTGCGCAAGTATTACTGTTTATTGCTTTACTTGCAGTTTGGTTTGTTCTTAAATATATGCCCAAAACGGTTGAAATCAAACTCCACCCCACCAAAGAAAAGATATATTTGCCGCTTTTCGCCGCCGTATGCGCTTTAATATTTTCCTGTATGTGTTATGCCAATGTGTTTCTTGTAAAAATAATATTAGTGCATTATATTTTTTATACTTCTTTCCTTATAGGGCTTTGGTACGCCGCCGCCGCGCTCAGACGGAAGTTAAACGGCAGAGAAAGCTTTTATCTTCTTTTCAGCGGGGCGTCTTTTGCGCTTATGTATGCACACGGGCTATCGGGTACTATGGAAGACCATTCAGGCCTTATCGGCGGTTCCTTTTTAATATCTCTTATGCTTTCAACTAAGATACAGTTTAACAAGGCAAAAAATGCCGCGGTAATTATTTTCTTTTGCATATTTAGCATATTTAGTATAGCGCAACGTTATTCGCGCCCTTACGAGTGGTGGGGGGATAAGCAGGATTCCGTTTCTTCAGCGTCCGCCACAGTAAATATACCCGTCTACAAAAATATAAAAATGTCGCCGCTTACAGCGCAGCGTTATACGGAAATCAATGCCTTAATAAGGCAAAACATAAATTCGCCCGAGGATAAAATATATATTTCCCAGCATCTTACGGGGCTTTATTACACCGCCGGGGCGGACCCTTTTACCTTCGCCTATACGGACTATTTTGACGTCTGCAGCGATGCGTGCGCGCGCGCCAATGCGGAAGCTATAAAAAGAGAAAAGCCTAAAATGATTATTTATATGGATTTTCCAAACTATATTTGGGAAGAACACGAAAGGCTTTTCCGCAAAGGCCGCCCCAGCGGTCAGCGTGAAATCAGGCAAACAATATTTGATATGGCGCCTGAATACAATCTTATAAAAACATATAATGAAGATAGGTCTTATCTGGACGATTTTACTCTTTATATATGGCTTAAAAAAACTTCTTTGGAGAAATCTTAATGCAAACCATTTTACTTACAGGCTCAGGCGGATTTGTTGGCAAAAACCTTAAAGCGCATCTTACGGCGCAGGGTTATAATGTTATCGCGCCCAGAAGCGCGGAATTTGACTTTACGGACGCGTCCGCCGTCCTTACCCTTGCCAAGCAAACAAAGCCCGATATTTACGTTCTTTGCGGTTTTTACGGCATAGATAACCCGCCCGCCGTACCGCCCGACACAATAGAAAAAAACCTTAAAATATTTAATAACTTTATAGCGGCGGCAAACGGCGCGCGCATAATAACCTTCGGCTCGGGCGCGGAGTTTGACAAAAGCCGCCATATAGTAAAAGCAAAAGAAATCGACCTTGGCAAAACTATCCCGCAAGATACTTACGGCCAGGCAAAGTATCTTATTTCCAAAGAGATAGAAAAATACGATAATGTAATAAATTTGCGCCTCTTCGGCGTATACGGCCCGCACGAAATGCAGCACAGGTTTATCACTTACGCCATAAAACAAAACCTTAAAAAAGAAGCCATTAACATAAATCAAAATGTTGTTTTTGACTATCTTTACATTGAAGACCTTTGCAATATCGTTGAAGCTTTTATAAAGCGCGCGCCGCAAAACAGATTTATAAATATGACGCCGACTGATAGCATAGACCTTGTGCAAATATCGCAGATAATAAATTCCTCAAGCGCGTTTAAAAGCCCCGTAAATATAGTAAAGCAGGGCCTTAATAACGAGTATACGGGCGATAATGCCGTCTTGCGCGCGGAACTTCCCAACTTTAAATTTACCTCTTACCAAGAGGGGATAAAAAAGTTTTACGAGTATCTTAAAACGCATTAAACACGTCTGCGATAGCGGGAAGATATTTTTTATTTTTCTTGTTCTTATGCTATAATTTTTAAACCTGCCCCTAAAAAGCAGGCAAGGAAGATAAATTATGAAAATAAGCTCTAAGCATTTAGACGATATTATTTCCTTTGCGGTAAAAACGATGCAAAATTCCTATTCGCCCTACTCACATTATAAGGTGGGCGCGGCGGCTATAGGGGAAAGCGGAGCCGTCTACACGGGAACAAATGTGGAAAACGCCTCCTACGGTCTTACCATTTGCGCCGAGCGCGCGGCAATATTTAATGCCGTTTCACACGGGGAAAGGCGCATCCAAGCTATGGTGTTGGTATCCCAGCCTCAAAATTTGGACCAAATTAACAGCCCCTGCGGCGCGTGCCGCCAAGTTATGGCGGAATTCGGCCCCGCGGATATGCCAATCTACATTGCAGATATTATAGACGGCAAAGTGGCCCGTGTTACGCGTAAAAAACTTAAAGATTTTCTGCCCTACGCGTTTACGCCTTCTTCTTTTAAAGCAGAGCCGAAAAAGAAGAAAAAATAAAATTTAAAACCCGCTTTATTTTTTAAAGCGGGTTTTTTATCCTAAAAAAACAGAATTATAAAAGTTTAAATCTTTTTTAATTCCTGCCTTAGTTTTGCAAAAAAGTCGCCCGCTTTCTGCTCAAAATAATAATCGCTTATAACGCCCGTATAGGCAGATGGCAAAGTGTTAATTTCTATTATAACGGCGGGGTTTGCTTTGCGCTTTGCCAAAACAGGCAGGGAACACGCTGGCATAACCTCCCCGCTGGTGCCTATTACAAGCATAACATCGCTGTTAAGCGCCAACATATTACTGTCGTCGTAAACCTGCGGGTTAATACCCTCTCCGTAAAAAACAAAATCGGGCTTTAGCACGCCGCAGCAGCCGCACATCGGCAGCGTTTCCTTTAAATTTATATCTTTAATATTATATTTTGAGCCGCATTGCACGCAGGTAAGCGTGTTTATAGTACCGTGGAATTCCTGCACATTTTTACTGCCCGCCTTTTGATGCAAACCGTCTATGTTTTGTGTTATTATGCCTTTTAAAACACCTTCTTGCTCAAGCTCGGCAAGCACTTTGTGGGCGGTATTGGGCAGGGCCTTTTTCATATCGGAAAAGAATATCTTTTTCATCTCCTGCCAGGATTCCAAAGGGTGGGAGTAAAAAAAATCTATCTCTATAAATTTAGGGTCATACTTTTCCCACAGTCCGCCCGCGCCGCGAAAGGGTGGAATGCCGCTTTCTACCGAAATCCCCGCCCCAGTAAAGGCCGTAAGATACTTTGCGTTTTTTATAATTTGCGCAACTTTTTGCATATTGTCCATATAAAAATTCCTTTATTTTACCGTCTGTTTTTTATCTTTAAGTAAAGTATACATTTATAAAATATATTCTTACAACTCCGCCAAAACATAAGTTAACAATCTTTCGCGCAGGGCCGCACGTCGTCGTAAGTTTAGAACAAAATCTAGAACATTGCAATTTGTTTAAATTTTTGTTAGTATCTTTTTAAAGGCAATTTACCTTTGCGGAGGTTATATGAAAAAGCTTCACCCCAATCAGCAAAAACTTTTAACCCTGCTGCGCAAACATCAGGAAAATCCTTTAACAATGGAAGAACTGGCGCAGGAGATGGATATATCTTCCAAAAGCGTGGTTTATTACCACCTTACCCAGCTTGAAAAGAAAGGCTGCATAACCAGAAGCGCGGTTAACCCGCAGCAGTATTTTATAAAAGACGAGCAGGAAAAAGCCGTAGCATACCTGCCGCTTTACGGTATGGCAAAATGCGGCCCCGCAGGCACTTTGCTGGACGGCAATCCCTCCCGCGTCGTACCCGTGGACCCGTCTATGTTAAGCTTTCCCGCCTGCAAAGGTTTTATGGTGGAAGCGAAGGGCGATTCAATGACAGAACTTATCCACCCCAAAGACTGGCTGATTGTGGAAAAAAACAATACCCCGCGCGAAAGAGATGTTATAGTCTGCTCCAATAACGGCGAAACGCTGGTAAAGCGTTTTGTAAAAGACACGCAGGGCAATGTGCTTTTAGTATCCGATAACACCGCCTACGCGCCGATAGTGGCGGATAAAGATTCCTTAAAAATAGAAGGCATTGTAAGAAGCGTTTTAAAAAGGGAAATCTAGAGCAATCTACGGTTTTCCTTTACAGGCAAAG
>JAEXBW010000048.1 GCA_023393825.1 Elusimicrobiota bacterium
AACACAAAAGATAATACGCCTGCAATCGTTCACATAAGTTTTTGCAAAGGCGACAAGTTAAAACTTACTCTTTTGCTAAAGGGCGCAGGCGCGGAAAATATGAGCGCGTTAAAAATGTTCGCGCCTTGCAGCGATATTGCGGATATTAAAAAATTTATTTTACACACTGTTAAATCCGCAGGGGCAAAGGCCTGCCCGCCGCTTGTAATAGGCGTCGGCATAGGCGGCAACTTTGAGCAATGTCCGCTTCTTGCCAAAAAAGCTTTAACGCGCACGGCAGGCAAAAATAATAAAGATAAAAGATACGCCGCGCTGGAGCTGGAACTTTTGGCGGCAATTAACGCGCTTAACATAGGCCCGCAGGGGCTTGGCGGCAAAACAACCGCGCTTGCCGTAAATATAGAATTTGCACCCTGCCACATGGCCTCGCTGCCCGTTGCGGTTAACATAGGCTGCCACAGCAACCGCCATATAACAAAAATTTTATGATACACCTTAAAACGCCGCTTACACTTAAAGATTTATCCGCCCTTAAAGCAGGGGAGGAAGTGCTTTTAAGCGGCGTTATTTACGCTATGCGCGACAAAGCGCACCAGCAAATGCTTAAAGAAAAGGCCCTTCCGCTGGACCTTAAAGGCCAAATTATTTACTATATGGGGCCTTCTCCGACGAGGCCAAACCGCGTTTGCGGCAGCTGCGGCCCCACAACCAGCGCCCGTATGGATAAGTTTACCCCGAAAATAATTACAAAAACGGGTATAATTTGTATTATAGGAAAAGGGGCGCGCAGCGTACGCGTTGCTAAAAGTATGCGCGGACGCGTTGTTTATATGCTTGCGTACTCAGGTTTTGGCGCTTTAATTGCTAAATGCGTAAAAAGCAGCCAAGCAGTTTGTTATCCGCAGTTAGATGCGGAAGCTGTTTTTAAATTAGAAGTCAGCCGTCTGCCGCTTATAGTGGCGCAGGACATAAACGGCGCGAACATTTACGGAGGTTGTTAAATGAAGAACTTTTTTAAAATTTTCACTATTTTATTTGCCGCTGTTATAGTTGCGGGTTGTTTTAAGACGCAAAAATACGGCCCGGACGAAGAACCTTACAACAGGTCTAAACGCGCTACATACGAGAGAAAAATAAGATACTCCGTAATGGTTCCGTTTATGTACGAAGGCACTTTTTACGCCTATTACGCTTTGGGTAAAAAGATAACCAATGCCGACTTAAAAGGTTTTTACGAGGCCGAATTTACCAACGGCCCAAAAGCAGGCCAGCTTATCAAAACAAAAGACATAATAGTTAAAACTGTTCCCGCCGCCGCGTCTGACCTTAAAAGAGGTATGGTTGTTATAGTTAACCACTGGGACCCTAAAGTTCACGACGAAAACTCCCGCGTGGATATGTGGCGCAAAGGCGTTGTCTATAACTTAGATAAACTTGGCGACGGGCTTGTTATGTTGGAATTCCCTCACGACAAAAACGATTTTATGGCCACAAAAGAAACTTACAGATTAGACAGCGTAAGGCTTATTGTAAACCCGCAGGTCAGGGACCCGCGCGTATTTTTGGACTAAATAAAAATGACAAAAAAAATCGTATTGCTTTTGGCGGCCCTGCTGGTAACCCTGTTGCCCTGCAAGGGCTTTGCCGTTAAAAGCGATACTTATTTTATAGATACTCCCACGGCGGAAATTGCCCCGCTGAGAACCTTGGGCGTTACCACCAGAATGTTTACGCAGGGCGGTGTGCTTTCTTATTTTGATTTCACCGTCTTGGACAGGCTTAGCATAGGCTCGTCTTTTACTTTTGAACACCTTATAGGCACTAATGACGAGAAGATAAAGATACTCGCGCCTTCTTTGCAATTAAAGTTTAGGTTTTACGACGGGGCGGAATATGTGCCTGCGCTTGCTATGGGGTTTGATAATCAGGGTTTTCACTACGACCACCATGCTGATAAATATACGCAGGTTGGCAAAGGGTTTTACATTGTCGGCACTAAAGAAGTATTTTTGCCGGGCCTTATAGTAAACCCGGGGCTTAATGTTACGGCGAACGGATTTGAGTTTGATAAACTCTCGGGCTTTATAAGCGCGCAGTATAATGTAAGGGACATAGTTTCTTTTATGACGGAATGGGACGACTTGCATTCAATACGTCATTCCCGCCTTAACAGCGGAGTAAGAATTTATATTACCGATGCGTTTTCCTTAGACGTGGCCTTAAGGGATTATAACCACAAGGCGGAACGTATAGCGCAGGTAAAATATACTTGTAATTTGTAGTGCGGAGATAGGGCAAAATAAGGCCCTGTTCGGAGGAAAGTAAAAGATGTTTGATAACGCAAAAGTAAAATTTCAAAGGAAAATAATTTTTATTAAAAGGGGATTGCAGCTTAAATTTGTTGCTTTCGTGTTGCTTTCCGTTTTGTTTGGAATGACTTTGCTTACTTACGAATTTCTCTCTTTGGTAGAAGATATTTTTGCCAATCACCCCGTTTTGCTGCAAGTTTTTTTTGAGGAAGGTTCCTCTCTGCTGTTTGTTTTTATAATTAAAGTTGTTATTTGTTTTGCCATATTGGCACTTTTAACTGCGGTAATTTCCAATAAAGTGGCGGGGCCGCTTTACAGGTTTGAAACGGCTTGCAAGGCTGTGGCTAAAGGGGATTTTTCCACAAGAGTTAAACTGAGAGATGGCGACTCCATGCGCGAGCTTGAAACTGATTTTAACGAGATGATGGATACCGTCCAAAACGAAATAAAGGCTTGTAAAGGGGAAAAACATAATGATTAAAAAGCTTTCTGTTTTCTTTTGTATGATTTTGTTTTGCGCCGCGCTTTTGCCCGCGCAAAAATACAGAATAAAATATTCCGCCGACGAAAAAGACCCTCTCTCTCTTGAAAATGCCATAAGGCTCGCCTTGGAAAATAATTACGACCTTTTGCTTACGGAGCAAGATGTGGTTATAGCCGAGCAACGCCTTAAAGAAGCTAAATTTTTATACCTCCCGCAGATAAGCGTTAATGCGGGCGCAACCGCGTATAACTTGGATTATTCCACCGTTCTGCCCGAAAACTTGGGCTTAAGGCTTATCCACCCCCAACCCAAAAATAGTAATGATTTATTTTACGGCGTCGGCGTTTTGGCTATGCAATATCTTTACACGGGCGGGCGCACATCCAGCACGGTAAGCCTTGCCAATGCCGCTTTAAAAGAAGCTATGAGTCGCTATGAAGGCGTAAAATCCTCAACCATCTATCAGGTTAAAGAAGTATTTTTTAACTATCTGTTTTTGCAGCGCAAAAAAAGTTTGATAGACGACATTGTTAAGCGCGCGGGGGAAGTTTCCTCCACCGCAAAATTAAAACCGTGGGAACGTATTTTGGCGCAGGCACAGATGGCTGCCCTTCGCAGCGAAGCTAATATAGCGGAAGAAGAACTTACGGCGGCGCATCTTAAACTTTTAAAAACTTTAAATAAAGAACTTAACAGCAGGGTTTTGGTTTCAGGCGATTTTGAATATAAACCCATAGATGTTGATTTGGCTAAAGTAACGCTTTGGGCCATGGAATACAGACCCGAGCTTAAAAGCGCGCTTTACAAATTGGAAATGGATAATATTGCAGTAAAACTTTCCCTTGCCAAAAGATACCCCGACGTTATGTTGGGCGCGTCTTACGACAGGCTGGGCAATGATAATTTGGAAGACGAGAACTTTCAGTTAACATTAGCCTTAAAATTGCCAATAGGCTATGACTACGGCACGCAGATAAAACAAAAACGCGCAGAGCAGCGCCAGACGGTTTTAAAGCGCGCCGCGATAGAAGACGGCATTCGTATGCAGGTTACGGAAGCTTATAATAATTTACTTTTTTGGCAGAAGGAAACATCCTCCAGAATACAAACCTGGGACGCAATCAACAAAGAACTTGGCAGTATAGAGTCGCAACAATTAAGCAAAGAAGAAAAACTTAAAGCCTTTGAATATTATTATAAAGCGGGGGTAGGATATCTTGAAGGCATAAAGCAGCACATGCTCGCCGTGGCCCAGCTTGAACTTGCCGTCGGCCAAGACATCCGTTAACGCCTGATGAAGTTAAAAACAGCGATATTATTATCAGCCTTTTTATTCTCTCTTACAAACCTGCACGCGCTTACGCCCAAGCAGGAAGACGCTGTTTTGCGCGAATTTTTGTGGGGGGAATTTACCGCGCTGCCCAAAAACGAACGCCCTAAAATAGGCGTAACATTATCTGCGGGCGGCAGCAGGGGATTTTCCCATATCGGCGCATTGGAAGTATTAAGAGTAAGCGGATTACCGATAGATTATATGTCAGGCACGTCTATGGGCTGCATAGTAGGCTCTCTGTTTGCCGCAGGCTTGCCGCAGGATAAACTTACCGCCGTCGCTACAAACCCCAGCCTTTCCTCCATCTCTAAAGACTTAACTTTGCTTGGCGTGGTAAGGTATTTATTTGGCAATAAATTATTTTCTTCCCAAAATTTTGAAGATTTTATTTCCGACAAAATCGGCTCCGTTTATTTTGAAGACTTAAACACTCCCTTTTCTTGCGTCGCCGCCGATATTAAGACGGGCGAAAAAGTGGTTTTTGCCAGCGGCCCCGTTGCTTTAGGCGTAAGGGCAAGTATGAATTTACCGGGTATTTTTGAACCTGTCCAGTACCGCCAGCGCTACCTTGTTGACGGCGGCGTTGTGGACTATATGCCCGTGGACGTGGTAAAAGATATGGGCGCGGACTGGGTGCTTGCGTTGTTTGCCCTGCCCGATTATTCTAAAGAAGTTCCCTCTACAATTTTGGGATATATTTTGAGAACGGGCGATTTAAGAGGCGCGTTTTTGACGCAGAATTCCGAAAAGAACGCAAACTTTTTAATAGCGTCGCGCGTGGGTGATATAGACTCTCTTGATCCTTCGCAATCCTTAACCGCGGTGGAGATAGGTGCAAAGACGACATACGGTTCCCTTGAAGATATGAAGGAAAATTTACTTTTATTCAGCGTGGCTTATGTACTTAAATAGAACATTAATATTTATTATTTTATTCTCCTTCGCTTCTCCTGCGCAGGCTTTCTTTTTTAAGGAAAGCCGCCAGCAAAAGAAGATGCTTGCCGACGCCAGCGCCGCCTACGAACTGGGCGACTACCGCACCGCGGTGGAGATAACGCAGGAATTCCTTTTAAAAAACGCTGGCAAGCATAATGCCAAAGACGCTTATGTAATGTTGGGCAACTCTTATAAAGCTATGGGGCAGTATGATAAAGCTTTGCTTAAATATAACGAAGCCATTGAGTTTTACCCCAAGGACGGGATTTGATGCAGGCTTTGGGCGATGTTTATTTTATCGGCGGGCTTACGGAAAAGGCGATAGAAGTTTATAAAAAAACCTTGGAGCTTAACCCCAAAACTTCCGCCGCCAAAATAGGCCTTGCGGAAAGTTATCTTTCCGAAGGTTTTTTTGACCGTGCCGCCAAGTATTTTGAAGAGTATATCGCACAGACCAAATCAGCCGACCCGCAGGTTTATTACGACTATGCCTTAAGCCGCTTTTACGCCAATGATTACGACGGCGCGCTTGCGCTTACGCAAAAATCTCTTTCCCTTAAAGCCGACGCTAACACAACATTTTTATTGGCTAAAATTTATAAAGCGCGCGGCGACAAGCAAAATGCCTTTTTGGCTATTGATACCGCTTTGAAGCAGAATCCAGAGGATGATGTCGTTTTCTTAACCCGCGCCCTTTGGTTCTCCCGCGATAAAAATAAAGCCAAAGACGGCCTTGCCGCAGCAAATGAGTATTTGGATAAGAATCCGCAGGACAGCCTTGCAATGTTCGCCAAATATTTTGCACAGGATAATTTGGGCGATGTGTCTGCCGCGCAGAAAACTTTAAAAGCCATCACCGAAACGGAAGGTGATGGCTTTATTAATAAACTTGCTTTAAAGATATATAAGGCTTACAACAATTAACTTTCCTTATTCTTCATATTTTTAAAGGCATTGAAGATAGTCATAAAAATACCCACCAAAGCATAAGTGCTGAACATTATAAAAACCACGTCCTGCGGGTATCTTACAAGCAATCCTATAATAATTACGATAAGCACGAGCGAGGAAAGAG
>JAEXBW010000050.1 GCA_023393825.1 Elusimicrobiota bacterium
CGTCCAAACCCTGATACAAGCTGGCGCGTAAGATGCCCTGTACAAAATTGGCTTGCTCGTAGCACTTTTTGTCAATGCATACTCTGCCGCCTTGTTTGTAGGCTTCGTTAAGGTAATAATCTAAATGGAAATCGTTTTTCGATAATTGGAATACTTTGTTTACTTCGCTGTCTTGCTTGTTTACTTCTTGGAGATACTGCTGATATATTGCTTGTATTACGTCTTCGGAAAGAGGCACTGCTTTATTGATTTTGAGAACTTCTTTTTTGACTTCTTCGTAACTTAGAATACTGTTTGGATCTTCTGACTTTAACTTCGCTTGCATTAGTTTTGCGTCTAAATTTTTTGAGGCAACCCTGGTGTTATCGGCAGGAGCTTTGTAGTCGAAAGGTGGTACCCCTCCCCCCGTTTTTGGGGTAAAACTGCGATACTGCGCTGCGGCTTCGCTTGTAAGGTTAAATAACATTGTACAAGCCAGAAGCAGAGCAGTGTATTTACGACCTACAACCATCAATACGGACAATTTAATTTTCATTTGAGTTTTGGACCTCTTGATGTTTTTTTACTTAATATATTTTCCCAGTTTAAAACAGTTCGCACAAGAGTATTTGGACCTATTGCAAACTAGGACTTTAAGCACTTATTTACTACTTAAAATTATCTATCTTAAAAAGGGAAAGGTGCCTGATAAAAACTTCTTATCAGACACCTTTTCAAAGAACTTTGCTGCTTTTTATTTGCCGGCTTCTTCTATCGCGACCGCGACAGCTACTGACGCGCCGACCATCGGGTTATTGCCCATGCCTATAAGGCCCATCATTTCAACGTGAGCAGGGACCGAGGAGGAACCTGCAAACTGGGCATCTCCGTGCATACGGCCCATTGTGTCGGTCATACCATAAGAAGCAGGACCTGCGGCCATATTATCGGGGTGGAGCGTACGGCCCGTGCCGCCGCCCGAAGCAACTGAAAAATATTTCTTACCGTGTTCAACAGCCCATTTTTTATAGGTGCCGGCCACGGGGTGCTGAAAGCGGGTGGGGTTTGTAGAGTTACCCGTTATGGAAACGTCTACGCTTTCGTGCCTCATTATCGCTACGCCTTCGTTTACGTCGTCTGCACCGTAGCATTTAACTTTGGCTTTATCGCCTGTTGAAAAGGCTTTTTCGTGTACTATTTTAAGATTGCCTGTATAGTAGTCGTAATCCGTTTCAACAAAAGTAAATCCGTTTACGCGGGATATAATGTAAGCCGCGTCTTTGCCTAAACCGTTTAATATTACTTTAAGGGGTTCTTTTCTAACCTTGTTTGCGGTTCTGGCTATACCGATTGCGCCTTCCGCCGCGGCGAAAGATTCGTGGCCTGCCAAGAAGCAGAAACATTTTGTTTCTTCCCTTAAAAGCATTGCGGCTAAATTACCGTGGCCTAAGCCGACTTCACGCTGATCCGCTACCGAGCCGGGTATGCAGAAGCTTTGCAAACCTACGCCAATTTTTTCCGCTGCGGCTGCGGCGTTTGTCGCACCGCTCTTAATTGCTATTGCCGCGCCTACGGTGTAGGCCCAGACGGCATTATCAAAAGCTATAGGCTGAATGCCCTTTACTATTTTATCAACGTCAATGCCTTTGGAAGAGCAAATTTCTTTAGCTTCTTCCAGGGAGGCAATGCCGTGCTGCTTTAAAGCGGCATTGATTTTATCTATTCTTCTTTCGTAACCTTCAAATGTAATCATATATATTATGTCTCCCGGGCTTACTCTTTACGAGGGTCTATTTTCTTAACGGCTTCATCAAACCGACCATATTTATTGATGTTCTTTTCGTACGCCGTTTTGGGGTCTTCGCCTTTTTTAATGGCGTCCATCATTTTGCCCAGGTTAACAAATTTGTAACCGATAATTTCGCTGTTATCGTCAAGGCCGATTTCAAGCACATAGCCTTCTGCCATTTCAAGGTAGCGGGGGCCTTTTTCCTGCGTGCTGTACATCGTACCGACTTGCGAGCGCAAACCTTTACCAAGGTCTTCCATACCCGCGCCTATCGGCAAACCGTCTTCGGAAAACGCACTCTGCGTTCTGCCGTATACGATTTGAAGGAATAATTCCCTCATTGCGGTGTTGATAGCGTCGCAAACTAAATCTGAGTTTAAAGCTTCAAGGATTGTTTTGCCGGGTAAAACTTCCGCTGCCATGGCGGCGGAGTGAGTCATACCGGAACAGCCTAAAGTTTCTATAAGAGCTTCTTTTATAACGCCGTCTTTTACGTTAAGCGTAAGTTTGCACGCGCCTTGTTGCGGAGCGCACCAACCCACACCGTGTGTTAAACCGCTGATATCTGTAATTTGTTTTGCTTTGACCCATTTACCTTCTTCCGGAATGGGAGCCGGTTCGTGCTTGGCGCCTTTACAGACGCTGCACATAGCCTGTACGTGAGGAATGCATTTTTCGCAGCTCATTTAATGTCTCCTAAAAATTTCTTATGCATTTATTTTACAATAATTTTAGCTTTCTGTGCCAACTAATAAATTAATTGGGCCTAAATTACCCTTTATATATATAAGCTGGGCCAAATTGCGCCTATATATATAAAGTAGCCATAATTTTAGTGGCTTTTTTTTATGAAAAACGGGAAAGTAAAATATATTTACGAAAGTTTTATTATTACTCCAAAAAAATAAAAAACATATTTTTGAAAAATTAAAATATATTTTAAGACGGTAAAACAACAAATTTTAAATTATTTTTTAAACGAATTAAATTTTATAAAAAAATTTTTTGAACAAAATCAACTTTTTTTGCAATAAATTTTTTATTATTTTTATAAAGATTTTATCAAGGCCGCGTCCAGACGTGAAATTGCCGCTTTTTTGCCCCGCCGCGCCGC
>JAEXBW010000070.1 GCA_023393825.1 Elusimicrobiota bacterium
GAAGGCTCATTTCTTTTTCCTCAATAATTCCTGTCTTTCTTTTATTGCTTTTTCTTTGCCGATAGAGGTAGGATTATAAAATTTTACGGGGTTGGGCATATATTCCTGCTCTACATAGTGATTGGGAAAATCGTGCGCGTATTTATAGCCCTCGTTCTTCATACCGCTTCTAAGGTGGGCGGGAACATCACGCTTTGCGCCGTTTTTAACTTCCACCAAAGCGGCATCTATGGCAAGGTAAGCCGCGTTTGATTTTGGCGCGCACGCAACATATATGGCGGCTTGCGCCAATGGTATTCTTACCTCTGGCATACCCAAAACTTCACTTGCGCCAAAGGCCGCCTGCGCTATAACTAAAGCGGTAGGTTCGGCAAGGCCAACGTCTTCCGCCGCGCAAATAAAAATGCGGCGCGCTATAAAACGGGGGTCTTCGCCCGATTCCAACATTCTGGCAAGCCAATAGACGGCGGCATCAGGGTCGGAGCCGCGCATAGATTTAATAAAAGCGGAGATAATATCGTAATGCGCATCGCCCTTTTTGTCGTAGTTTAGGTGGCGTTTTTGTATGCAGTCTTTAACAATATCTAAAGTAATTTCGCGCGGGCCGCCCGTGTAAGGCGTGGTTACTATGGCAAGTTCTAAAGCGTTTAAAAGCCTTCTCGCGTCGCCGTTGGATTGCGTGATTAAAAACTCTTTCGCCTTTGCGGTAATTTTAAAGTTTTCTATCTTTGCGGCGCGTGTGATAATTTTGTCTAAATGTTTATCTTCCAAGGCTTTAAATTCAAATACGGAAAAGCGTGACAGCAAAGCATTATTGATATAAAAATAAGGGTTTTCCGTCGTAAGTCCGATTAAAATAATTTGCCCGCTTTCCACGCTGGGCAAAAGGACATCCTGTTGGGTTTTGTTAAAGTGATGAATTTCGTCTAAAATTAAAAGAGTTCTTTTTTCGCCGCCGCCAAAGTTTCCTTCCAGACGGTATTTTGCTTCTTCTATAACTTTTTTTAAATCGGCAACGCCCGCGGCGGCCGCGTTAAGTTCTGTTACATTGGCCTTTGTGCTTTTGGCTATAAAGCGCGCGGCGGCAGTTTTGCCGCAGCCGGGCGGGCCAAAGAAAACGGCGGAGCTTACCTTATCGGCTTCTATCAAACGGCGCAACATTTTACCGGGGGCAAGTACGTCTTCCTGCCCCGCAAAGTCGTCTAAAGCCTGCGGCGCCAGACGGGCCGCCAGCGGCATTAAGCGTGTTTTTGCTTCTTGCGTTTGCGCTTCAAAGATATCGCTCATAATTTATTTAAGGGGCAGGCTGCTTAGGCAATGTGTAAGTTTTTCTATGGCGTTTTCCAACTGCTTGCCGTCGTCTTTATTCTTGCTGCCCGCATTGTTTGCTTTAGTGTAAGACTGCACCGCGTAGTAAAGCGCGGCGTGCGCCAAAAGCTTAAATGTATCAAAGGTGTTTTTGTCTTTGGCGATTTTTTCTATACGCAGCTCAATATCCTGCGCTATGGCCCGTATCTCAAGCGGGCCGACGCTGTCAAACACGACGTCATCAAGCTCTATCCTGCGTATGGTTACGCTTACGGGTTCTTTTTCTTCCATCATTTATCGCCTATGTTGGGGGTAGAGGATTGCTCTTCTATCTTCTCTATCTCCCTGTCAATTTTGGTATAAAGTTTTTTTAATATGGAGGTTGTAACATCTTTCCATTCTTTTAAAGCGCGCACGGTTTCCTGCGTGCTTTCCAAAACCCTTAACGATGACTCCATTGTGCGAACTCTTGCTTTAAGCACAAGGTTTTCCTCCTCCACCTGAGCAAGGCGGGAGGAAACTTTATCTATCAGCAAATTAAGGGTTTTGTATTTATCTTCCATAAAACTTTATCTTAACGCCGCGCCGAGAGAAGTTTTTAAAGCGGTCAAAATACTATCAGTCGCTTGTGTAACTTCTTTATCGGTAAGCGTTCTTTGGCTGTGTGTAAATTCAAAGCGTAAAGTCATACTCTTTTTACCCTGCGGCAAGTTTGCGCCCTGATATAAATCTATAAGAGAATATTTAAAGTTTATACCTGTTTTATTAAGCGTGTCGCAGATTTGCGCGTAAGTAACGCTATCGTCCAAAACAACGGATAAATCGCGCCAAGAGGACGGATAAATGCTTATCTCCTGCGCGGTTTTAAACTTTTGCGCGTCAAACTTTTTTTCTATATTTTTTATCGCAAACTCAAAAGCCCAGACATCTGTTTTAACGTCGTAAGCTTTAAGCGTGAGCGGGTGAACTTTACCCAAAAAGCCTATGGCTTTGCCGTCTAAAAGAATATCCGCCGTAAGCTTTGGGTGCATATAAGCGGGCGCGGTTTTGGAGGGGACTAAAGTTATTCCCGCAACGCTTTCCAACACGCCGCCGACTATGCCTTTAAGCCAATAGAAATCTACCGCAATACTTTCGCGCGAAAAGAATTTTATCCTAGGCGTTTTACCGCAGGCAACGCCCGCTAAAGAAAAGCCTTCAAGCGGATAACCTTTTTGCACTTCAAAGGTTTTGCCGTATTCAAAAAAAGCTAAATCGTGCCTGCCAAAGCGCTGGTTAAACTCAATATTTTTAAGCAGAGAGCCTAAAAGCACGGGGCGCATAAATTCCATACCGTCGGCAAGAGGGTTTTTAATCTCCACAGCGTTCTTTTGGGTATACCCGAAATTCTGCACGTCTTTTAAGGAAATAAAATCAAAGTTTTTACATTCGTAAAAACCGTAGCCCGTAAGCGTATCGGCAAAGACTTCGCCAAGGTCAACGCTTTTGGGGTTTTCGCCAAAGTACAGCGTGGCGGTGGTTGTACCGTCGGAATCTTTGGCAAGGTTATCTAAACCCGCGTGGCGGGCTACTTCTTCCGCCAAGTCCCATTTGTGGTTTAAATCCCTTCTGTAAGTGCCTGAAGTAAAATTCCAAACATCGCCCTGCGCGCTAAACGCGGAGCCGAGTTTGGAAAATATTTGTTTAAGTTTTTCTTCTTCCACCTGCATACCTAATATTTTTGTTATATCGGCAGGACTGAAAGTAACGGCTTGCGGTTGATATTTAACGGGGTAAACATCGTTTGTTTTGGCAACTTCTCCGCCGCAAATTTCAAGCACGAGTTTTGTGGCAAGGTCCATTGCGTAAGCGCAGGCTTCAATATCCGTACCACGCTCAAAACGTTGGGAAGATTCCGTTGATATACCAAACTTTTTGGAAGTTTTATTTATGCAAGGCGGGTAAAAATAGGCCGCTTCCAAAAATATATCTTTGGTTTCGGGTAAGATACTGTCGCCCGCGCCGCCGATAACGCCCGCTAAGGCCACGGGCTTTTTGCCGTCGGCAATAACAAGGTTTTGAGCGGTTAAAATTCTTTCAACGCCGTCTAAACCTAAAAACTTTTCGCCTTCCTGCGCCCAGCGTACATTAATTTCTCCGCCTTCAAGGTGGTTTAAGTCAAAGGCGTGCATAGGGTGGCCGACTTCGTACAAAACATAATTTGTAATATCAACTAAAGCGTTTTTGGGGTTAACGCCCATGGCCTCAAGCCTTTCTTTAAGCCAAGCGGGCGACTCCGTATTTTTTACATTGCGGATAATTCTGCCGTTATATCTGGGGCAACCTTCTTCGCCCGCGAGCAGATTTACTTTAAGGCTTTCGCCCTTGCCTTCAATGTGTTCTATGGTTTTATTTTTAAGAGGTAAATTTAGCAATACCGCAAGTTCCCTTGCAACGCCGAGGTGCGACATTAAATCGGGCCTGTTAGGCGTAAGTTCAAGGTCAAACACGCTATCGGCTTTGCCGTAAAGCGTTTTAATATCAGTACCAACTTTAATATCATCGCCAAGCACAAGTATGCCGCTTTGGCGGACGGAAGCAAGCCCAAGCTCGTCGGCGGAACATATCATTCCTTCGGAAACTACTCCGCGGATTTCTGCGGGTTTTAAAACTTCCCCGCCCAATCTTGCGCCTACTTTAGCTAAAGGGACCGTTTGCCCGACGGCAATATTTTTTGCGCCGCAAACAACGCGCTGTTTGCCCCACGCGGTATCAAGCGTTACAAGATGTAATTTGTCGGCGTTGGGATGTTGTTCTATAAGTTCTATTTTAGCTGCAAAAACGCCTTCAAAGTCCGCGCCTGTTTTTTTAATTTCCGCAACTTCTATGCCGAGTGATAAAAACTTCTTTTCCAACTCGGCGGGCGTTAAATTGATATCAATAAAATCTTTTAGCCAGGAATATAATATTTTCATTTAAAATTGCTCCAAAATTCTGATGTCGTTCTCGTAAAATGCTCTTATGTCTTTAATGTTTAAAGAG
>JAEXBW010000009.1 GCA_023393825.1 Elusimicrobiota bacterium
GGGCGGCATTTATTTTTTTAATGCCCAAGATTTGCTGATACATAGTTGAAAGTTCTATTTGCCCGACGGCGGCTGCCGCCTGTTTTTGGCTTAAGGTAAGTTTTTGAAGGCCCAATTTTAAAGCGCGCCTGCCTAAAGCGACCGCGCCGGAGGAAACTATAACGGCTTTCTTGCCTTTAAGCATAAGGTCGCGCACTTCTTCCGCAAGGGAGTCCACCCAATCGGTACGCACGACGCCGTTTTGGTCCACAATAAGCGAAGAGCCTACTTTAAATACAACTATCTCCGCCTTTTCAAATAATTGTTCGGATATGTTCTGGGCCATTTTTACACCTTAATATATTATATCAATTCCAATTAAGGTAAAATTTAAATATGAAACTTAAACTTTTCCTAATCCTTTTATTAACAGCACAATTTGCGTGGTCGGCAGAAGATTTTGACGGATACACCATAGATGAAGTCAATATTTCCGCAACGCGCATAAAACCTGCCGTCGCGCAGAGCCGCTTTGGCCTTAAAAGCGGGGATATTTTTACGCAGGAAAAATATCAAAAAGCGCAGGATAATTTGCACAATTTACGCGTATTTAAAACATTGGACTTTGCCATAACGCCCAAGGACGATAAAAAGCTTGATATTAATATAGAGGGGCAGGACGGTTATTATATCTTCCCGCTGGCCTTTGTAACGGGCGGCAGCAAAAGCGCATTTGCATTAAGCGTGGCGGAGGGAAATTTATTTAAACACGGGGAAACCGCTTTTCTTTTTGCCGCAGCGGGGGAAGACGGCGCGGCAGCCAGCGCGGCGCTTGCCATAGAAGATAATTTTTTTAAAGTAAGCCTTGAGAACCTAAATTTTGAGCAGCGTTTTTATAGCGGAGATTGGAGCAATTTTTACGGCGTTTTTAATACCGCCGAGGACGAAAATAAATTTGGCACGCCTATAAAAACAACTTATACGAAGCAAGATGAATTTTCCTTTTTATACGCAAGAAAATTCGGTTCGTTCTCGCTGTTTGCCGAACCTGCAATAAAGCACATAAGCTATAACCAGCCTTTAGACGGCGGCAGCCATAACGCAATAGCCTTTGGCGCAAGTTTAAGCGAGAACATGGGGCAGGGCGCAAATATGGGCGCGCTGTTCGGTTTTGGTCTTTCCGACAAAGCAAAAAGCCTTAAAGATTTACCGCGCGTTAAATATGGATACAATCTTACAGCTGCTTATAAAGCGGGCGGCGATTGGAGCGGGGCAGATTATAATATTTCCAAAGTTATTTTAGAGGCGGCGGCAAGCGCGGAGCTGAAAGCAAGGCACAGATTTTATTTGGGCATTAAAGCGCAGGATAGTTTTGATTCGCCATTTAGCGACGGAGTATTTTCCGCCGATTTACTGGGCGGCAACGGCAAATACAGCCGCCAAAAATACGGGCAAAGGGGCTTGGGCTTTAACACATCTTTCAGCTACTTTTTGCTGCGCAATAATTTAGGTTTACTCTCACTTACACCGTTTTACGAACTTGCTTATATTTATAATGACGGCTACACGCACCACAGCGGTACGGGCGCGGTTTTGGCCTATAAATTTTGGCGTTTCCCCTTCCCCATCGGGCTGGGTTATACGCATAACTTAAGCGACGGCAGCGATATAACTTCCTTCGTTATAGGTGCAAAGTTTTAATTATCAAAACCTTTAAGCGCGGTTTTAAATTTTTCCAACATAAGGCCCGCAAAAATTAATATAGCCGCCATACCGAATAAACCGAACAAGCGGTAAAGCGCGCCAAGCGACCATAAATCAAAACAAAACACTTTTACGGTAGCTAATGTTATAAGGCTTAAGCCCGCAAGCGTAACAAGCTTGCTGCGCTTTAATATGCCGCTCCACAAACACCCTACGCCGAATAAAGCCCAAGCTAAAGTATATGTAACGGTTTGGGCAAACCCGCCGAAAATATCAAAATGAAGCGGGCCTGAGAGCGTGTAAAAATCAGTAATTTCTATATTAACTAAAGCGAATAATAATATCGCGCCAAAGCCGTTAAGCATTGCGGGGACAAGGCTGCCCTCCGCCTTATAAAGTTTTGCGCCCGAAAACATTGTTGCCGCCGCAAATAGGTAAGTGTAAAGATACCAGTTTAATATCTTTGCGCCCGACGGGTAATAAGCAAAGATTGCGGGGTTTGTTATAAGCCGCGCAAAGACGGTTATAAATAAACCCGCGGCGGCATATTTAAGCCAATCCTGCTTTAAGCGTAAGTTAATCCACAGCAATAAAACGCCCTGCACCGCAAGGCTTATTGTAAGCCATTCCCTTTGGAAAGCAACCGCAATAACCGCCGTTATAAAAAACAGCAATGCGCCACCCAAAACGGACAGGCGGAAAGCTTGTATGCCCTCTTCCTGCGCCTGCCAGCGGTAAACAAAAGCTTCCGCCGCGGCATAGACAAAAGCAAAAGCTAAGGGAATTGCGGCAAGGTTGTAAATATTAAAGTTTTCTTTAACGGTAATATATACCAAAAGAAACGCGGCAATACCGCCAAAACCCGCAGCCGCCCAAACTTCTTTATTATCAATAAAACGCTTTTTAAATATCAGCGGCAGCAATAAAATTGCGCTAAAAATACCGCAAATCCATTGAATAAAAAGTAGCGCCAGCGCTTGCCCGCCGTAAACCCTTAAAGAGCCTGATAAAATTTCCGCCTCGGTCAGTTTGCCCTGTGATAAATGCAGCGCGTAAAAAGCCGCGCCCGCAAATAAAACGCCCAGCACGCTAAAGATTAACGGGCGTCCGTTTTTATACCAAAAGGCAAAAGCGGCGTTGAGCGCGACAAGTAAGGCCAAGACAATAAAAACTCCGTTTGCGGCGTAAAACTCCGCCTTGACGTGCATATAAAACCATACCGTAAGTAAAAGATATGGCAGGAGAACAAAAGAAAACTTTGTTATATTAATGTCTTCAAAAGAAAGTTCCCCGCGCAAAAATTTAGCAAGATAAACAACGCCGTAAGCTATAAGTAAAGCCTGCAAAAATGCGACGGAGTTATATGCGAAAGACGTATTAAAGGAAGCGTCAAATAACACCGCCCAAACGCCGCAAATAATTACGGCGGAAAATAAAATTCCGCGCAAATCCTGACGTAAAGGGAATAGCCTGCCTATGCCAAACACAAGCGGCAGAGCCAGCAAAAAAGCCAACGGGATAAAATGCGCCATTGAAGAAGTAACATAAAAATCCGTCACTAAAATAAATATAAAGGCAAGCGGCAACATAAAACCGAGGCCCGCTGGTTTGGCGGATTGCTCTGGCACGGCGGGCTGGGCAAAATCCCCCCATAATGTTATCGCGGAAAACACGCAAAGGAATACTGCGTTAAGATAAAACATATCCGCAAAT
>JAEXBW010000012.1 GCA_023393825.1 Elusimicrobiota bacterium
AAAAACAGGCGGCAGCCGCCGTCGGGCAAATAGAACTTTCAACTATGTATCAGCAAATCTTGGGCATTAAAAAAATAAATGCCGCCCAAGTGCTTTTAACGCAGGAAAACGCCAACGACGAACACACCTTTATCAATGCCGTTGCCACGCTTAAAACCCTTTTAGAAATGAACGCCGTCCCTATAATTAACGAGAATGACACCGTTACAGCCGAAGAAATTAAATTTGGCGATAATGACCGCCTTAGCGCGGTTGTTGCGCAAATGGTTGGCGCGGATATATTAGTTTTACTTTCCGACATTGACGGCCTCTACGCCGAAGACCCCAAAGAAAACCCGAAAGCTAAATTTTACCCCGTTATCAAAAAAATCACGCCAGAAATTGAGCAAATGGCCTCGCCCACAAAAACGGCTTTAGGCACCGGCGGTATGAAAAGCAAACTTATGGCGGGGCAAATTTGCCTTGGCATAGGGTGCAATATGGTTATAACCACGGGTAAAGAACTTTACCCCGTGCGCCGCCTTGTCAGCGGGCAAAAATGCACTTGGTTTACGGCGGAGGAGAAGAATGCTACAACAGTTAATTAAAAATATAGCCTCCGACGCTAAGGCCGCCTCTCCCGCCCTGGCCTGCGCCTCTGCCGAGCAAAAAAACAATGCACTTATTTTTGCCGCGCAAGAAATAGAAAATAATATCCCGCAAATTTTAGCCGCAAATCAAATTGATTTACAAAATATTACCGCAGGTAAACCTGCTTCTTTTAAAGACAGACTTTTATTAAACGAACAGCGTATTTTGGCGATGTCTAAAGGCTTAAGAGATATTGCCGCATTGCCAGACCCCATCGGCAAAGTGCTTGCAGGCTGGCAGGTGCCGAGCGGGCTTAAGATAGAACGCGTTACAATCCCACTTGGCGTTTTGTGTGTAATTTTTGAAGCGCGCCCTAATGTGTGCGCCGATGCTTTTGCGCTTTGCCTTAAGGCTGGCAGCGCAACAATACTGCGCTGCGGCGGCGATAGTTTTAACTCGTGCGTTGCCATTTTTGACTGTCTTAAAGAAGGCGTTATTAAAGCAGGTCTTCCGCCCGCTTCCGTGCAGCTTGTTCCCGTTAAAGAACATGAAGCCGTAGACGAACTTTTAAAGCAGGACGCTTATATAGACGTTATTATCCCGCGCGGCGGCAAGAAGCTTATAGAAAAAGTTTCATCGGGCAAAATACCCACTTTCAAACATTTAAACGGAATTTGCCACACTTATATCCATAAAGATGCCGACGTAGAAATGGCAAAAAAAGTTTTAATAAACGCCAAATTAAGACGCACCTCCATTTGCGGCGCGACGGAAACTTTACTTGTTGATAGAGCTTTAGGCGAGCAGAAAATAAAAGATATTATTAATGCTCTTGCCGACGCTGGTTGCGAAGTCCGCGCAGACGCTTTTATTAAATCTTTTATGCCCAATCTGCCTTGCGCGACGGAGGAAGACTGGGGGACCGAATATTTAGACGCCATAATATCGGCCAAAGCGGTTGACGGCGTGGCGCAGGCGTGCGAGCATATCCGCAAATACGGCTCCGACCATACGGAAGCCATAATAACCGCCAACGCGCAAGCCGCGCAGGAATTTTTAAACACAGTTAATAGCGCGGTTGTTATGCACAATACCTCCACGCAATTTTGCGACGGCGGGGAGTTTGGCATGGGCGCGGAGATTGGTATATCAACAGGCAAACTGCACGCGCGCGGCCCCGTCGGCTTAGAACAACTTGTAACCTTTAAATATAAAGTTTACGGCAGCGGACAGGTGAGAAAATGACAAACAATAAAATAATTTTTATGGGCTGCGGAAAAATGGGCGGTGCGCTTTTAAAAGCCTGGTCCGTGGGCGGCCTTGCGGATAAAAAAGATTTTTTGATTATAGAGCATAATGCCGACCTTGTAAAACTTTACAAAAAGCAGGGTTTTGACAGCGTAACTTCGGCGGAGAAAGCCCCCAAAAACATTACCGCAAAACTTATAGTTTTTGCAGTAAAGCCCAATATTCTTAAAGAAGCTTTAGCGCAGTCCGCGCCGTTTATCGGCAAGCAAACAATAATACTTTCCATAGCGGCTGGCAAGACGGTAAAATTTATAGAAAGCGCTCTTACGTCCAAATTACCAGTCGTTCGCGTTATGCCAAATATGTGTGTAAGCGAAGGCCTTGGTGTAAGCGGAATGTTTGCAAATGCCGCCGCAAAAAAAGCGCAAAAAGATTTTTGTTTTAAGCTTATGGCCCAAACGGGTTTATCTTTTTGGGTGGATAAAGAAACTGATTTACATATAATAACCGCCGTTAGCGGCAGTAGTCCTGCGTATATTTACAACGCGGCTTTAATGCTTGCCAAAACGGCGGAAAGTTATGGTATTAAAGAAGATTTGGCGCGCAAAATTGCGGTTAATATTTTGCTTGGTTCCGCTTTGGTTTTTGCCAACGGCGGCACTACGCTGGAAGACGCAATAGCGCGCATAGCCACACCGGGTGGTACGACAGAAGCCGCCATAAAAACTTTTAATAAAAACGACGCTTTATTTAAACTTTACAGAAAGGCTGCTGCGGCCTGTATAAAACGCTCTGAAGAACTAGGCAAATAAAAAAGTTTTATACGGTTTCCCTGCGGCCTTAAAGGGAGATATATGACCGAGAAGTTTGCCAAAGAAGGATTGACGTTTGACGATGTTCTGCTTATCCCGCAACACTCCAAAGTGTTGCCCAAAGATGTAAAAACCAACACACGCCTTACACAGAAAATAAAACTTAATATACCGCTTTTAAGCGCGGGTATGGACAGCGTTACCGAAGCCAGAATGGCTATTGCCATGGCGCGCGAAGGCGGCATAGGCATAATACACAAAAATATGACCGCGCAGCAGCAGGCCGCTCAGGTTGATATTGTTAAGCGTAGCGATAACGGAGTTATAACAAATCCCTTTTCTCTCTCTAAAGACAACACTTTGCAGGACGCTAAAGAACTTTCCGCCAAATATAAAATATCAGGCGTACCCGTGGTGGAAGAAGACGGTAAACTTGTCGGCATAATAACCAACCGCGATATGCGCTTTGAAACCGATTCCTCCAAAAAAATTGCCGATATAATGACCAAGGAAAATCTTATAACAGCGCCTGTAGGCACTTCTTTAAGGGAAGCCAAAGAAATACTTAAAAACAAAAAAGTGGAAAAGCTTCCTCTTGTAGACGATAAATTTATTTTAAAAGGTCTTATAACGGTTAAAGATATAGAAAAAAGCATTATGTTCCCGCTTTCCGCCAAGGACGAAAAAGGCCGCCTTATAGTCGGCGCGGCTATCGGCATAACAAAAGATATGCTTGCCCGTGCGGAAATGCTGCTTAGCGCAGGCACTGATATTTTGGTGCTTGATACCGCGCACGGACACAGCGAAGGCGTGGTGGAAGCTGTTAAAAAAATTAAAGAGGCTTTCCCGCACTGCCAGCTTATCGCGGGCAATATAGCTACGGCCGCCGCGGCGGAAGATTTAATTAAAGCGGGCGCGGATGCGCTTAAGATAGGCATCGGCCCCGGTGCAATTTGCACAACCAGAGTTATTGCGGGCATAGGTATGCCGCAGATAACCGCAATTTACGACTGTGCGCAAGCCGCGCAAAAGTATGATATTCCCGTTATTGCCGACGGCGGCATAAAATATTCGGGCGATATTGCAAAGGCCATTGCGGCAGGCGCAAGCACCTGTATGATAGGCTCTCTTTTTGCAGGCACAACCGAAAGCCCGGGGGAAAATATTATTTACAACGGACGCGCGTTTAAAGCCTACCGCGGTATGGGTTCTTCCGCCGCGATGAAGGCAGGCAGCGGGGACAGGTACTTTCAGGAAAATTCAAAAAAACTCGTACCGGAAGGCGTGGAAGGACGCGTGCCTTACAGCGGACATTTAAGCGATGTTGTCTATCAGCTTGTCGGCGGGCTTAGGGCCGCCATGGGTTACTGCGGCGTTAAGACGGTGGAAGATTTAAGACAGAACGGGCAATTTGTAAAAATTACGCATGCAGGTCTTGTGGAAAGCCACCCGCACGACATTATGATAACTAAAGAAGAAACAAATTACAGCGCGGGGAAACTTTAATGCAAAAAGAAATTATTTTAGTTTGTGATTTTTGCGGGCAATACAACCAGTTAATAGCGCGCCGTGTAAGAGAACTTGGCATATATTCGGAAGTTGTGCCATTTACCAAAATACTGGCAAAGGCAAAAGAACTTAAGCCTAAAGGTATTATCTTTACGGGCGGTCCCGCCAGCGTGTACGAAAAGGGCGCACCGTCGGTAGAAAAAGAACTTTTTGAACTTAATATTCCTGTACTGGGTATTTGTTACGGTGCGCAGCTTACCGCGCAAGTTTTAGGCGGCAAGGTATTAAGCCCCAAATTTAAAGAATACGGCAGTGTGGAACTTAGCATAAACGCCAAAAGCAAATTATTTAAAGGCGTACCAGCCAAAAGCATTTGCTGGATGAGCCATCGCGATTATGTAGGCACGTTGCCGAAAGGTTTTAAAGTTACCGCTAAGACGGAACTTTGCCCTGTTGCCGCTATGGAAGCGGAAGATAAAAATATTTACGCCCTGCAATTTCACCCCGAAGTTTTGCACACAAAATACGGCGGTAAGATGTTGGAAAATTTCTTAAAAAATATTTGCGCCTGCGCCGGCGATTGGAAGATGGAAAGTTTTTCCGCCCGCGAGATAGAAAATATAAAAAAGACAGTTGGCAATAAAAAGGTGCTTTGTGCTTTTTCGGGCGGGGTAGATTCCGCCGTG
Organism: Elusimicrobiota bacterium; assembly: GCA_023393825.1. Lineage (GTDB taxonomy): Bacteria > Elusimicrobiota > Elusimicrobia > Elusimicrobiales > Elusimicrobiaceae > Proelusimicrobium. Next base: position 4,826 of record JAEXBW010000012.1, read on the forward strand.
GCGGCTGTTCTTGTGCATAAAGCCATAGGTAAAAACCTTACCTGCGTGTTTGTGGACCACGGTCTTATGCGCCATAACGAAGGCGACGAAGTTGAACAAACTTTTAAAAAGCAATTTAAGCTTAACCTTATTCGCGTAAATGCGGGCAAACAGTTTTTGGCCAAGCTTAAAGGCATAGCCGACCCTGAGCAAAAGCGTAAAATAATCGGCGCGGAATTTATAAAAGTTTTTAATAAAGAAGCCAAAAAACTGGGCAAGATTGACTTCCTTTTACAAGGTACAATTTACCCCGATGTTATTGAAAGCGGCTTAGGCGATTCCGCCGTCATAAAAAGCCATCATAACGTAGGCGGACTTCCAAAGAATATGAAGTTAAAATTATTAGAGCCGCTTCGCCCCTTATTTAAAGACGAAGTGCGCGCGCTCGGCGAAGAACTTGGCATACCCAAACATATCGTTTGGCGTCAGCCCTTCCCAGGCCCAGGCCTTGCGGTGCGTTGCCTTGGCGAAATTACGGAAGAGAAACTTAAAATTATTCGCCTTTCCGACGCTATTTTTAGGGAAGAAATTGCCAAAAATAATTTGGACAGAGAAATTTGGCAGTATTTCACCTTCCTGCCTAATATCAAAAGCGTCGGCGTTATGGGCGACAGCAGAACATACTTTCACACCGTCGGCATAAGGGCTGTAACCTCCACCGATGCTATGACCTGCGACTGGGCTAAAATTCCTTTCCCCGTGCTGGATAAAATATCTTCACGCATTGTTAATGAGGTGGAAGGGGTGAGCAGGGTGGTATATGATATAACCTCCAAACCTCCCGCCACCATCGAATGGGAGTAGTCTTTTGCGATAATACGGCGTTGCTTCGTCAGTCGGATACGCGGGGGCGCCGCCCCGCTCGAGGTATACCTCCTTCCTTGCGCCTTGTCTTATCGCAAAATACCAAAGAAAGAGGAGACAGCAACTTTATAAATTAATAGAACAAGTAAAATATAAAAAATAAAAAAGCCGCTTACAAAAGTAAGCGGCTTTTATCATTTGTCTTTCAACTTTAAAACTTAGGCATTGCCTTCTTGCCCTACGGCTGCTGCAGCGTCAGCGGCTTCTGTTTCCACATTAGCGTGCTGCGTGCTGTGTTTAATGCCGTATGCAAAGTAAACGCCTATGCCTATGGCCATCCATATCAAAAGTCGCAGCCATGTCATAAGCGGAAGGGACGTCATTTGTACCAGACAAATTATAACGCCCATTATAGGCACAAAAGGCACCAGCGGTGTTTTGAACGGTCTGGGGCGGTCGGGCTGGGTATGGCGCAGTCGCCAAATGCCAAGGCACACTAAAGTAAAAGCCAATAAAGTGCCTATGGAAACCATTTCTCCCAAAATACCTATCGGCAAAAAGCCTGCAAGTATCATTGCTATTATGCCCGTTACTATTGTTGTAACGTGCGGCGTTTGATATTTTTTATGCACTTTGCGGAAGACCGGCGGCAAAAGCCCGTCTTTTGCCATTGCAAAAAATATACGCGGCTGGCCTAAAAGCAAAACCAAAACTACAGAGCTTAAGCCCGCTATCGCGCCCAGTTTGATAATGGGGCGCAGCCATAAAAGCGAACTGCCCATAGCGTCAACGCCTACGGCAATAGGGTCAGGTACGTTAAGGAAAGTGTATTTAACAATACCCGTCAGCACAAGCGCGACTGCTATATAAAGTATCGTGCAGACTACTAAGGAAACTAATATGCCAAGGGGCATATCCCGCTGAGGGTTTTTAGCTTCCTGCGCCGCGGTGGAAACAGCGTCAAAACCTATGTAGGCAAAAAATACAACGCCTGCGCCGCGCATAATACCGCTCCAGCCGAAGTTACCAAACCCTCCGCTGTTTTGCGGGATAAAAGGCGTTAAGTTTTCCGCCTTAATGTATTTGATACCAAGCAGTACAAACAAAAGAACAACACCCACTTTAAGAAAAACTATAACATTGTTAAGTCGGCTTGATTCTTTTATGCCAAGCACAAGTAAGGCCGTTAACAGCCCTATGATAAATACGGCGGGCAAGTTTATAATGCCGACGGCGTGGGGAAGCATAGCCATATCTATGCCCTGCGCCGCAAGTGCGGAGGCTGTATCAGCCCCAACCGATATCCAGCCCTGGTGCGGCAGCTGCACAAGGTGCGTGCCTATCGCGTTGCAAATTTGCGGGGGAAGGTATATGCCAAAATCAGCTAAAAAGCTGGTTACATATCCGCTCCAACCAACGGCAACCGTTGACGCGCCAAAGAGGTATTCCAAAATTAAATCCCAGCCTATAATCCAAGCCAGAAATTCGCCCATAGTGGCATAGGCGTATGTATACGCGCTGCCCGATATCGGCAACATTGACGAGAACTCCGCATAACAAAGGCCCGCAAAAGCGCAACCTACGGCGGAGATGACAAAGGATAATATAATCCCCGGTCCCGCGTACTGTGCGGCGGCTTGGCCCGTAAGCACAAATATGCCAGCGCCAATAATGCAGCCTATGCCTAAAAAGATAAGGTCCATAGGGCCTAATATTTTTTTAAGTGAACCGCTTTTTTCGTTTGATTGGCGCATAATACTATCCACGGACTTAAGCGCCAAGAGTTTTTCTTTCATAATTCCTCCGGCTACTGCAACACTTTTAATTTTTATTTTTGAGATTGGTGGAACTGCTTAGAAGTTAGTTTGAGGGTGTGTACCTTATATCTTTTTTACTTAAACAATATATTGTAACTGCTTTGTTGTAAACTCTGCATTCGGCATTTTGCGCGGCCGAGCGGCGGTATAACAAAAGCGTAAATATATACATGCCGTAATGCTTTCTGTAAAAGCATTCCAAAACCGCCTTGCTTTAGTTAAAAACTTATAACCCGCTCGGCTGCCGGCGCGGTGTGCGCAGGCCAATTAATATAACAGTATAATTATATTATTTTTTAACGGTGTGGGAAATATTTTTTAAAATACTAATCTACCCTGTTTTATTACTCTTTAAACAGATTTGTGTTGTATATGTATGGAAATTTAATAATATAATCGTATGGATTGTTATAATATTTTGTATAAAGTCTTATAATTAGTACAAATATTTAAGTCTGCCACAAACGGAGCCGATAAAGGAGAGATGTATGAATAATATTTATGCCGGTTTTTGGAAAAGAGCATTAGCCATTTTTATTGACCAAGTTATTTTAGTTGTTATATTGTTTGTGCCGGTATTGGGGGGAATTATTCTTCCTAAAGCTATTGTTAGTCTTGTTTTTCTATTTTATTTTATTCTTATGGAAAGTTCTCCTTTGCAAGCAACTGTGGGCAAGTTAATGTTGGGTATAAAAGTTGTAGACGGAGACGGGAAAAAGATTTCTTTTTTTAGGGCATTTTTTAGAACTATTTCAAAGATATTATCTTCTGTTTTATTTATAGGTTATATTATTGCCGCTTTCACACAAAAGAAACAAGCCTTGCACGATTTATTAAGCGGCTGCCTTGTTATAAACCAAGATGCCGAGAGGTTTTTTGCAAAAGATTCTATATACAGCAGGAGGACGGAAATTTCCGCCAGGGATTACACCCAGGGCTTATCACCGCTTATGGCGGCTGTTATTGAAGGCGACAATCATAAAATAAGTCAGCTGGGGGCTGCTTCAGCTAATATTAACGAGGTAAACCCATCAACGGGAACAAATGCTTTATGGATGGCGGCATCTTTCGGTAATCTTGAAGCGGTTAAAACTCTGATTGAATGCGGCGGTGATCTTACAAATACCAATAAGGACGGCATTAGCGTTAAAGAATCCGCCAGACAGCGCGGATATGACGATATTGTTAAACTAATTGAAGAGTATCAATTTAAATCTCATTAATTGTTTCCTTACTATCTCTTTGACTTAGCTCCAAATATAAATAAAAAACCGCCCTTGCGGGCGGTATATGTTTCAAATATGGCGAAGAGGAACATTTTAGCAATAATATTATGTTCGTAACTTCTTTTGCTTTTTTAGAAATATATTATAGCGGTATTGTCGGATCTTGGCCTTTTGCGTAAAATATTTCTCTCGTATCAACAAAGAATATTTTTTTGTTTTTCTCGTCAAAATAAATGCGGAAGCTATTCTTAATATATTGTTTGGGGTCAAAATCAAATTTATGGCTTTTATATTCTTTGCCATCTGGTGTTTTTACAATAATGGTAAAGCTCTTTTTCCCTCTGTAAGTTGCTTCCATAATATCGGCAAAAACAGCTTCTTCAAATAAATTGGAAGTTATCAAGCGGTTTGGGCGCGTTAATATCTTGGAAATTATAGCGTAGCCAGCACTGTCTGCAATAATCATAAAAATACAAAATATAGAAAATATTTCTATAATTTCTTTCTCAAAATCTAAGAAATAAAACAAAGTTGTTAGTAATGCAAGGATTAATATCCCTGCAATAAGAGCAAACTTTATAAACTTAAGGATTGGTATTTTATAGGAGGGATTCATATTGTTTCTCCTTGGGTACTTGTCTTGGCAAAATATTTACAGGTTAATTATATAAAATTTACAAGAATGCGCAGAAAAAGGTAAAACATAAAAAACATCGCTGCGCCTCAGGGGTGCGCTTACGCACTTCTCATCCCTACGAAAGCCAAGCAGCTGGCTTTCTTTGCCGCCGCCAAATATAAATAAAAAACCGTCCTTGCGGGCGGTATATGTTTCAAATATGGCGTTTTATGATTGTTCGCCTTCCGATAATTTTACTGACGTAAAATTTCTGCAGGCCGGGCTCGCGGTTTTTGCCTTTCGCCGCCAAACGTCCCGCGGCTCAAACAAAAACATCGCTGCGCCTTTCTCATCCCGACGAAAGCCAAGCAGTTGGCTTTCTTTGACTCCGCCGCCAAATACAAATAAAAAACCGCCCTTGCGGGCGGTATATGTTTCAAATATGGCGGAGTGCCCAGGTAATGTAGCTGTATGCTTACCTTCCCCCCGTCTCAAATTCCCTAAAAAACAGGCAATTTACAGGGAAAATCGCATATTTTAGGCCATTTTAGCCGCTTCGTAACTATTTTTAAGCGAAATCTTCCTGTACAAATCTTTTGAGCTCAAAAAAATTCCCTGCGCAACTTAACAGGGAATTAAAAATAGATATCAGTGAAAATTAACGAGCAGCTAACTCTTTTTCTAGTTTTGTTATTTCAGCTTTACACCATTTTATACTGCATTGTAGTTGTTTTTCAGTCATCTCTGTTCTTTTAACCTTTCTGCCGCATATTCTGCAAGGGTTACTCATTTTTGTATCATCCTATGTTTTTGTGCTATCTTTTTCTTGGTGTTTTTTGTCAACTTGATCTTTCCCCATATTTAGGACAGTTGCCAGTTAGAGTGTTTTTGCCTTTGTTTTGTCCTTCTTTATTCTACATTATATAGTATTTATCTTAGCCGCGGTTTTCCTCTTTTCTTGCTCCATAAACTCTCTTGGCGTAATATTGTTTAAGCCTAAAATATATTACCTCTTTAGGCTTTACTCTATCTCTTATCTGTCCGTGTTTCGTTGAGCTAGTCATCATAATATCATTATAAAATACTTTAATAGTTCATTTTTTCACCCAGGCACGACAAAAGAGGGATAGAAATAGTTTCTAAAGAAACTGTTGACAAATAAACAATTTATTTGTATACTATTTAAAACTGATAGCAAAATGGAGGCGTTATGGGTGATTTTGAAAGATATGGCATCTTGCCGCAAAAAGGCAGAAAGTACGAAAACATAATTTATGTTATGGCTTTAATTTACGGCCTTATTAATAAAGAGGTGGAAGAATACTTCCGCAAGTTCAATTTAACTTCATATAAGTTCAATATTTTAATGGTGGTCGGCTTTCAGAACGAAGGCAAAGGCATAAGCCAGGTGGAGATAGGCCGCCACTTAATTACAACCCCGGGCAATATAACTAAACTTGTGGAGGCTTTGTGTAAAGAAGAGCTTGTAACCCGCGTGCAAAACCCGGCCAGCCGCAGGGAGAATATAATAAAAATAACTCCCAAGGGCCGCAAACTTATAGATAAGTTGTGGCCTGAGTATGACGCACTGTTAAAAAGCAGGACAGATATTCTTCCTAAAGATAAGCAGGAAGAACTGGCAGAAATACTTAAAAACTGGTTTTTAGGTTTGCAGAAATAAGGAGACAAAATGAACAGTATTATAAGAATCATATTTAAAAGATCTTTCTTATCATTATACATAGCGCAGTATCTGGGCGCGTTTAATGATAACTTCTTCCGTACCGCCATGGCCACTTTTGTTACCTATGGAATGGTTACGATGTCCTCCCAGTACAAGACGGTGGTGGTATCTATGGCGGTCGGTTTGTTTATGCTGCCCTTTTTCCTTTTTTCTGCGTTGGCTGGTGAGCTTGCCGATAAATACCGCAAGGATTTAATTGTAAAAGTAACTAAACTTATAGAGGTGATTATAGCCGTTTTGGCCATTGCGGGTTTTATGTTGCAAAATATCCCCTTACTTTTATTTGTGCTTTTTCTTATGGGGACACAGGCCGCGTTTTTCGGGCCGACAAAGTATAGCATCCTGCCCGATATTTTGGGCGAAGATGAACTTATAGCCGGCAATGCTTTGATTGAAGCGGGCACTTACGCCTCAATATTGCAGGGCACTATTGTCGGCGGGTTGATATTCACACTGGGTATGCAATATGTCCCGCTTATCCTTTTGGGCGTTGCCCTTTTGGGTTTTATCTCCAGCTTGTTTATGCCCAAACAAAAACCCGCTTCCGCCGACCTTAAAATAAATAAAAACTTCCTTAAAACAACTTGGGATAATATGAAATTTGCCAAGCAGACAAGGGAAATCTTCCTTTGCATTTTGGGTATCTCATGGTTTTGGCTTTTAGGCGCGGCGCTTATCGGGCAAATGCCTGTTTTAAGCAAAGATCTTTTGCACGGCGACCAAAATGTTTTTACCTTTTTGCTTACATTATTTTCTGTGGGCATCGGGGTGGGCTCTATTGTCTGCCAGTTTTTGGTAAATGGCAAAATTACAAGCAAATACGTTCCGCTTAGCGCAATTTTAATGACGATGTTCTTGGTGGACCTTGCCTTTGCGGTTCATAATCTTTCTTTACCAGAAACGGTGCTGAGTATAAAGGGTCTTCTTGCTTCCTTCAGCGGTAAAAGAGTTGTGGCGGACCTTTTCTGCTTTGCGTTTTGCGGCGGGCTGTATATAGTGCCGCTTAACACTATGTTACAGCACTTGGGCGGGGAGGAGACACGCTCCCGCGTTATTGCCACAAATAATATCATCAATGCGCTTTTCATGGTTGCGGGCAGCGGAGTCTGTGCCCTATTCTTAACATGGGGCAAAAGTTTACCCTGGTTGTTCGGCTTTATTGCGGTAATTAATACCGTGGTTGCCGTTTACATAGTCGGGCTTTTGCCGCAGCATATCATCAGGATGATTGCCAAGCGTATATTAAACTTTATTTACGAAGTAAAACTTACTGGCGAAGAAAATTGCAAAAACCTTAGCGGGAATGTTTTGGTAATCGCCAATCACACTTCTTTTTTGGATGCGGTTTTGCTGTGGGTATATATGCCCGAAGAGCTTTACTTTGCCGTGGATACTTTTGTTTCTAAAAAGTGGTGGGTTAAGCCGTTTCTGCACCTTGTAAAAAACTTCCCCATAGACCCTACCAACCCTATGGCTGTTAAAAGTATTATTGAGGAAGTTAAATCTGGCAAACGCGTGGCGATATTCCCCGAAGGCCGCATTACCACCACGGGCTCGCTTATGAAAGTGTACCCCGGCCCTGCTATGATTGCGGATAAAAGCGCGGCGCAGATATTGCCTGTTTATATAGAGGGCAGCCAGTATTCTTTATTTTCTCGTTTCGGGAACAGGTTTAAAACGCGCCCCCAAAGCAAAATAACAATAAATATTTTGCCGCTTACCGCGTTAAACATACCCGAGGGAATTCAGGGCCGCACCCGCAGGGCCGCCGCCGCAAGACGCTTATACGAAATTATGTGCGAGATGAAATATCTCTCCAGCCCGCTTAAACAGACTTTAATGGACTCTTTGCTTGACGCAAAGTCTTTAGTGGGCCGCAATAAGAAAATTATTGAAGATATTTCCAGAAAGCCTTTAAGTTTCGGACAGTTCTTAACGCTTATTTTTGCTTTGGGCAAACAATTTTCCAAGCAGAACAAACAGGGCGAATACGCGGGTTTTATGCTGCCAAATTCCATTGCCGCGGCCGGGGCCTTCTTCGGCCTTAGAACTTTTGGCATTACGCCCTGTATGCTTAACTTTTCAACAGGCGTCAAAAATATGCTTTCGTGCTGCCGCGCGGCGCAAATAAAGAAAGTTTACAGTTCTAAACTCTTTATAAGTCAGGCGGGTTTGCAGGAAACTGTTGACGCTATGGTAAAAGAAGGGATAGAAATAATTTATCTTGAAGATATCAAAAAGCAAATATCTTTTGCAGATAAACTTATTGCCATGGCTGCCTCTTACTTTCCGCGCCGTTACTATAAAATGGTTCGCGGTAAAACCGCGCCTGAAGAAGCTGCCGTGGTGCTGTTTACCAGCGGCTCGGAAGGCACGCCCAAAGGCGTTGTGCTTAGCAACGAAAACGTTCAGGCTAACCGCTATCAGCTGCAAAGCGTTTTGGATTTCGGCCTTATGGATAATGTGTTTAACGCCATGCCTATATTCCATTCTTTCGGTCTTACGGGCGGGTTGCTGCTGCCATTACTTTCCGGCATAAAGGTGTTCTTTTATCCCTCGCCGCTTCATTACAGGATAATCCCAGATATGATTTACGACCGCAATGCAACGGTTATTTTCGGCACTGATACATTTTTAAGCGGCTATGCCAAAACAGCCCACCCGTACGATTTTTACTCCGTACGTTTTGCCGTCGCAGGGGCTGAAAAACTTAAAGAAGAAACATACCGCAAATATACGGATACCTTTGGCGTGCGTATTTTGGAAGGTTACGGCGCGACTGAAACCGCGCCCGCAATATCCATCAACACGCCGATGCACTTTAAGCGCGGCACTGTAGGCAGGCTTTTACCGGGAATAGAGCCCAGGCTTGAGGCCGTTGCGGGGATGAACGAAGGCAAACGTCTTTTTGTAAAAGGCAAAAACATAATGCTTGGTTATCTTAAGGAAGATAAACCGGGTGTAATACAACCGCCGCAGGATGGCTGGTACGACACGGGCGACATTGTGGATATAGACGAAGAAGGCTTTGTCGCAATAAAGGGCAGAGCAAAAAGATTTGCCAAGATAGCGGGCGAAATGGTTTCCCTAAGCGCAGTTGAGACTGCTTTAAATAAACTTTGGACGCAGGAAAGCCATGCAGTAATATCAATACCCGATGAACGTAAAGGCGAGCAGCTTGTGTTGTTTACCACGCGCAAAGAGGCGCAGTCGCAAGAAATCTCTGCTGCTTTCAGGGCACAGGGATTAAGCGAATTGTCTGTCCCCAAACAAATAAAGGTGTTGGAAGAAATACCTTTAATGGGCACGGGCAAAGTAGATTATGTTAAGTTAAAGGAGCTTATATGAAAAAAATAATGATAGCAGTTTGTCTATTAACGGCATTAACAGCCTGCAACGCCGGTCCGTCTGCAGCGGATAAAGATATTGCGATGTTGGCGGGCAAAGTATTGTTTATCAGAGATTATATAGAAACAAATAAAACGGCGACACCTTTAAGAGATGAAGAAGGGAACACCTCTTTTGAAATAGGCAAACTTCCCTCCGCCACATCAGAAGGCTGTGAACAAAAGGAAACAACTTCATTTTGTAAAGGGTACATCGTGGAGGTTATTGATGATATTCGTCAAAACGGAGATAGAAAAGAAGACGGGACGATAGACCCCGCTACTATTCATTACCAAGGCTGTCTAAGGATAAGCGCTTTACAAAAAGATGAGGATGGCAAATATAACGGCATTGAATATACCACCTACATAACAGCCCCTTGGGATAAGCCTTTTTATGATACATGTTCTGCAAAAAAAATTGGCCCAAGCCGTAAGGCCTGTGAAAATTTGGGAGGGCGGCCTAATGGTATTTCCACATGGACAACGGTAGACTATGATGTTCCCGCAGATAAAGCGGCTCAAATTAAAAGAGTGGCAATATAGTGAATAAAAGTTAATGAATAAAGGAGCTTATATGAAAAAAATAATTATGGCCATTGTTGTACTGACAACAGTAACAGCTTGTTCCGTGGGGGCATCTTCTGCGGACAAGGAAATAGCAATGCTTGCAGGGAAAGCATTATTTATCAGAGATTATATAAAAGCAAACAATGCGCTTAAAATTATTAAAGATGGAGAATTTGCTTCTTTTCGCCTGATAAAGCCGCTTGTTATTACAGACCCTAACTGTAAAGACACTGGAGGGAAGATATTTTGTGACGGCTATTCGTTGGAATTTATAAAGGATATGCGCCAAAATGCCGACAGGAAAAAAGATGGGCTTATAGACAGAAGCACCGCTGCCTACGAGGATTGTTTTAGAATAACCGCTTCAAAACAAGACAGAGACGGGAAATATCTTGGCCTTTCCTATACAACGTACATAACAGCAGATGGCGATAAGCCTTTTTATGATACATGTTCTGCAAAGAAAGTTGGCCAAAGCGGTAAAGCCTGTGAGAAGTTAGGCGGTCGTCTGAACGATGTTACCACATGGACAACGGTAGACTATGATGTTCCCGCAGATAAAGCCGCCCAAATTAAAAGGGTAGCTATATAATAGGAAAAAACCAGAATTTATAAAGGTAATGCAGTAGATAAAAACAAAGAGGACAATTAATGCTGAATATAAAAATAAAATCAATCGGCACATATATACCTAAAACAACAGTGACCTCCGGAGAGTTGGAAAAAACACATAACATTCCTAAGGGCTGGATAGAAAAAAGTACCGGTATAAAAACGCGCCGCTATATAAATTTTGAAGATGAAAATATGATTACGGCGGGCGCGGGCGCGGCAAGAGAAGCTCTTAAAAATGCAAACTGTAAAATTGAAGAGGTGGATTGTATTATCTCGGCTTCCGCAAGCAAATACAGGCCTATCCCTTGCACTGCGTCTTTTATGCTTAAGGAATTATCCGGGGATAATCTGCCGATAGCTTGTTTTGACATAGATTCCACCTGTTTGAGTTTTGTGGTCGCATTGGATATGATGTCTTACGCCATAGCTGCGGGCAGATATAAAAATGTTTTGATAATTTCCTCCGAATGCTGTTCCTGCGGTATTAACTGGAACCAAAAGGAAAGTGCAGCTTTAATCGGCGATGCCGCGGCAGCTGCCCTTATAAGCGCGGACGATGCTTCTAAAATTCTATATGCAAAGATAGAAACTTTTACTAACGGAATTGAGTATGCCACTGTGCGCGGCGGCCTTATGATGCTAAATCCTTTGCAGTATAACGGAGAAAATAAGGAAGACTACCTTTTTGATATGAACGGCAGGAGCATTTATAAAATTGCTTCTAATGTATTGCCGTCATTTATTAATCAGGCTTTTACGGAAACGGGTTTGACTATGGACGACATCAAAATGTTTATCCCGCATCAGGCCAGCATGCTGTCTATGAAGTTAATGCAGCACAAACTGGGCATTCCCGAAGGAAAAATGAAGTATATTATTCAAGACTATGGCAATAGTGTTGCAGCTTCAATCCCCTTGGCCTTAAAAATAGCTATTGATGAAGGGGAAATAAAACGCGGCGATAAAGTAATGCTGCTTGGCACATCGGCGGGCCTTTCCGTAGGAGTGATGATACTTGAGTATTAAAAGGATTTTATTTACAGGCGCCCGCTCTCCCGCGGTGTTAGCATCGGCAAGGACCATGGCCCGTTGCGGCTACACTGTCTTCGCTGCAGACAGTACAGATGCTAATCTATGTTTGTTTAGCAACAAAGTCAGCAAGTTTTTTAAATTACTGCCGACTAAGGATAAAAAATATAAAGAAACTTTAATCGGTATCGTAAAACGAGAGAAAATTGACTTAGTCATTCCCTCTTGTGAGGAGATTTTTTTCATATCTGCTTTTTTAGACGAATTGGGACAATATTGCAAAGTATTTTGCGACGAGCAAAGGAAATTACTCGCATTACATGATAAGTGGACTTTTTACAGATATCTGACAAGTAAAGGATTAAAAACTCCCAAGACAAATTTATCTTCCGCAATGCCGCGGCAAATGGATAAAAAATATATTATAAAACCCCGATTTTCCCGCTTTGCGTCAAAGGTTATCTGTGCCTCCGAAATAGATAATAAAAGGCATAATGATTCATATATAGTTCAAGACTTTGTTAAAGGACAGCAATATTGTTCTTACGCTCTGGTAGAAAACGGGAAAATTATTTCCCGCAGCACTTATATAACATTGCTTAACGCCGGCAGAGGCGCAGGGATTTTATTAAAATATATTGAAGATAAAGAGATAACTGGAATTGAGGCTTTTATAGCCAAAGATTTTAATTTTACCGGTCAGTTGGCTTTTGATTTTATTAAAGATGAAAACGGGGATATATTTATTATCGAATGCAATCCCAGAATGACGAGCGGGTTGGTATTTATTGAGGATGCTTTTTTGCCCGTGGTATCAGGCGGTTGCAATAAGTGTCGGGCAGGCGGATATCTTGCCTCGCTTCTACTGGCTGTTTTAATTTATATGCCTTTACAGTTGTTAAGAACCTTAAGGTGTGCAAGAGAGATTTGCTTTGCCAAAGACATAGTTTTTGACAGAACAGATTTAATGCCGTTTTTTATGCAGATACCAATAAGCTTATATTGGCTTATTAAGAGCATTTTTTACAGCGGGCCTACTGCGGCCTCTACAATAGATATTGAGTTTAATATGGAGAATAGATGAAAATACTGGTCACAGGCGCGAGCGGATTTTTAGGGGGAAGGGCCGCTGTTATGCTTGCGGGAGAGGGGTATGAAGTTATCGCAAGCGGGCGTAATTTATCAAAAGCGCCAAAAGACAGCTCCGTTAAATTTATACCTGCGGATTTAAATAAAGAACTACCACCTGAGTTATTTGAAGGCGTGGACGCTGTTGTGCACGCGGCGGCCCTTTCAAGCCCATGGGGAAAATATGATGACTTTTACCTTGCCAATGTGTTTGGTACAAAGCAGCTTCTGGAGCAGGCTTTAAAGCATAAGGTAAAGAAATTTATATATATCTCTTCTCCCAGCATATACTTTGAGTTTAAAGACAAAGAAAATATTAAAGAAACGGAGCCTTTACCTTTTAAAAAAGCTAATTATTACGCCGAAACGAAATATCTTGCCGAACAGGAAGTATTACAGGCTGTAAAAAGGGGGCTTCCTGCGATTATTCTGCGTCCGCGCGCTATCTTCGGCACAGGAGACAATGCCCTTCTCCCCCGCGTTATAAAGGCAAATAATGAAAAATTTGTACCGCAAATGCGTACTGATAAAGGCCCGTTGTGCGATTTAACCTATGTAGACAATGTAGTATATGCAATAAAACTTGCGCTGAATTCAAAAGACAGCTGCATAGGGCAAGCCTATAATATTACAAACGGAGAACCTGTTTATTTGTTGGAGATCATAAGGGAATTAGCAAAAGAATTAGGGTTTAAATATAACGTCAGAAAAATACCATATTTTTTAGCTTTTAACTACGCGCGTATTTTGGAGTTTGCGTATAGTTTTATTTTAAAAAACAAAGAACCTGCTTTTACCAAATACAGCATAGCTTTGCTATATAACAATCAAACGCTTGATATAACAAAAGCAAAAAAGGAACTGGGTTATTTGCCGTTGGTAGATATGAAAGAGGGCTTCAAAAGGACAATATCGGGATGGAATAATGATTAAAATTAAAGAGTTTTCATGCGGGTATTGCCGCCAGTTTGAAAAATTTGCTTTTAGTGGCGGAAAGTGGCGCATGAAGAAATTTCCCGCAAAATGTTTTTTGATTTCTGCGGACGGCGAGTATATTCTATTTGATACAGGATATCCCTCTGATTTCAATAATATTATGCGCGCCTGGCCCGATATCCTGTATAAATATTTAGTTCCCGTAAACATACGTAAGCAGGAAACGTGCGCAGAACAGTTACGGAAGGAAAATATCAGAACAGAGGACATAAAATATATTTTTATATCACATTTTCATGCCGACCACATAGGCGCGTTAAGAGATTTCCCCAACGCTCGTTTTGTATGCTCAGGTATAGAATATAATAAGTTAAAAAATATGTCGGCTTTAAGACAAATTTTAAACGGTTTTGTTAGCAGATTTATTCCTGCGGATTTTGAAAGCAGAGTTATTTGTATTGAGCGGTTAAATATAAAAAAGGATAATATTTTTTCGTCTTGTTATGAGCTGCCTTTTATAAATGATATTTTTGCCGTACCTTTGCCCGGACATACGGCGGGACAATTTGGATTGTGGCTGTCTACGGAAAAGATATTGCTTGCAGCCGACAGCGCTTGGATGAAAGAGAACTACACGCAGGCTTCTATGCCGCATGGAATTGCGCTTCGTTTTTGCGATGACAAAACATCCCTGCTTAAGACATTAACATTGTTAAAAAGTTTGAAAAATATAAAAATTTTCCTATCTCACGGAGAGAATTAGATGTTTTATAAAATTATTATTTTATTTTATTATCTTAAAACAAAATATTTTCATAATTTTGCAAACAGGGCTGCATTGGAAAAATGGCAAGAGAATAAAATAAATAAAATCATTTTAAGGGTTATTGCCAAAAGTCAGTTTTACAACGGTTATATTAAAAACCCCTATTGCTCTCCGCTGTCGGGCCTGCCGCCGATTAATAAAACAGTAATGATGGATAATTTTGACGATTTTAATACGGCCCGCATTAAACTGGAGGAGGCTCTAAAGATTGCGGCAAAAGCGGAAGAAGATAGAAACTTCAGCCCGAAACTGGGTAAATACAGCGTTGGATTATCTTCCGGCACATCAGGCATACGCGGTGTGTTTTTAGTAAGTCCTTTTGAGCAGGCAAAATGGTGCGGAACAATTTTGGGTAAAATGTTGCCCTGTTCTATTTTCAGGAGGCAGAAAATAGCCTTTTTCCTTAGGGCGGATAATAATCTTTATGAGAGTATAAAAAGTAACAGCCTTAACTTTTGTTTTTTTGATTTAAAAAAAGATGTAAATGAGAATATTAAGAGGTTGGGAGAATTTCAACCGAATATTCTGGTTGCCCCGCCCAGCATGCTTAATCTTATAGCAGAGGCCCAACAAAGCGGAGATATAAATATTTATCCTTATAAAATAATCTCCGTAGCGGATGTTTTGTATGCAGATACCGCGGGAAAATTGGAGAGTGTATTTAAACAGAAAATACATCAAATATACCAAGCCACAGAGGGCCTTATCGCTTGCACCTGCAAATGCGGCAGACTTCATTTAAACGAAGATATTCTTTCTGTCAGAAAGAAGTATTTAGACAAACCTTCGGGCAGATTCATTCCGATTATTACGGATTTTAACCGGATTACACAGCCGATAATTAATTATGAGTTAAATGATATTCTGGTAGAATCGACGGAAAAATGCCTGTGCGGAAGTGTTTTTACCGGTATAGAAAAAATAGAGGGCCGTTGTGATGATATCTTGTATTACACGGATAACAAAGGGGTTAAGCATACCGTATTCCCTGATTTTATAATAAGAACAATATTAAAACATATTCCCAAAGCGGGCGATTTTCTTTTTGCCCAAACAGATATTAATACGGCTGTTTTGTTTTTGGAGACAAATGAATGTTCGGAAGGACTATTGCAGGCTTTAAAAGAAATTATTCCGATAGAGATAACTGTTGAGGCGTTGCAGCGGCCCGCAAATTTATCCGTTAAGCGGAAACGGGTTGTCAGAAAATTTAATCCTTGATAAAACTTATGACCCGCTCGGCTGCCGGCGCGGTGTGCGCAGGCCAATTAATATAACAGTATAATCATATTAATTTTTTACAATAGCAGTAATTGTTTTTAGGCAAATTTGAAATGTATGTATAAGGTATATTTTAAAGAGTGAATATTGGCATAACCTTTTAATACTTGTTGTATAGTTATTTAATAGTATATATAATGAATAAATAAAAAAAATGTTTTATTGAGGAGATAATTATGAATAAAAAGTTTATTATGTTTTCCGCAGTTTTGTCTGTGTTGTTTCTAACGGGATGTGTTGGAACAACTAAGACAATAAAAGATGGGGATAAGCTTACGGTTGCAAAAGTTCAAAGAGAGATAAAGGTTGGAATGTCTTCCTCTGATGTGGTAGAGGTACTGGGGACACCAAATATGGTTACGACCGATGATGCCCGCAGAGAAACATGGGTATACGACAGAATATCCACTCAAGTAGATTCTTCAGGTTCATCAAGTGGAGTGTGGCTTTTAATTGTTGGCGCAAGCGGCAATAAAAGCTCTACGACCTCATCTCAACGTACCCTTACCATTATTGTTAAATTTGATGAAAATAGTAAGGTGAGAGATTTTTCTTATAGGACTTCAAGCTTTTAATTATGAGAAACTATATCATGATTATTTTGTTGGCGACATTCGCTATCGGCTGTTCCGCCAACTATAAGAACCTATATCTCCCAGACCAAAATTATTTGGCACGTAGAAACATAGAAACAAAGATGTTTGATACCGACAATGAAAAATCTATCATTGTAGCAAGTGCTCAGGTTCTTCAGGATATGGGATACACAATAAAAGAA
This sequence comes from Elusimicrobiota bacterium, assembly GCA_023393825.1. Classification (GTDB taxonomy): domain Bacteria; phylum Elusimicrobiota; class Elusimicrobia; order Elusimicrobiales; family Elusimicrobiaceae; genus Proelusimicrobium. The sequence continues at coordinate 21,621 of JAEXBW010000012.1, forward strand.
TCTGAAGTTTCTCTAGGAATAATCACTGCCGAAAAGAATAGAGAAGCTGGCTCAACAGCAGGAAAAGTGGCAATTGTGTTTTTATCTGCTCTTGCGGGGACACAGCCGCAATATGAAGATACTCAGCGCTTCTATGTTAACATCGTTACTACCAAGATGGGTCATGGCGTAAAAACTAGAGTGTTATTTGCAAGGCGGTCTTGGGATAATTATGGAAGGTTATTGAAATTGGAAAAAATAGAGGATGAAGCGTTGTATAAAGATTTTTTTGAAAAATTGAGTCAATCTGTATTCTTGACAGCAAACGATTTGTGAGGATAAGCAATGAAAAAAATTATACTTTTAGCTTTATTTGCAGGTATTTTATGTGGCTGTGTAAGCGTAAATCAGCGGGCGTTAGATAGTGGGACATCTCAACTGGCAATGAGAAATTATCAAACAAAGTCATTTGACACTGCGGACAGCGACAATGTTATAAGGAATATAGTCTCTACAATGCAAGATCTTGGCTTTATAATAGATAAGGCAGATAAAGATTTAGGGACGGTAAGCGGATTTTCTTTTAATAGTAAAACAAATATGACTGTTACTGTGCGTCAGAAAGGGAAACAGTGTCTAGTTAGGGCAAATGCCGAATATAACAATAAAGCAATAACAGAACCAGTTGCATACCAAAATTTCTTTAATGCGCTTGCTCAATCATTGTTTTTAACGGCAAATGATGTAATATAGTTTTTTAGTATTTCTACAGAATAATGTTGTTCAGCTTTCCATACCACACCCTAAATGGGTATGTTATGGAAAGCTTTTTATTATTGATGTTAAGATAACGCAGATATGTCCACCAAAATGGCAAATAAAAAACCGCCCTTGCGGGCGGTATATGTTTCAAATATGGCGGGGTGCCCAGTTAATGCGCTGTATGCTTGCTGTCAAGTTTTAGCGCATGCAGCAACGTGCACGCAGCGCAAATATAACCAATAATGGTTTGGCATATCACTTGCAAAAAGTACATAAAAATTACATTGATTTTATGGCTTTAATATGTCAAAATATCTATGTTCGTATGCCACAATGATTTATGGGAACTTGCCTGAACTCTTCGAGTTTGCGAAAACCTTAAATCCGTACAGTCTCAAATCTTTAAATAGCAGTACAATGTATCCCCTAAAAAATATGCTGTAAAGTTTTAAATCGACCAAACGGCCGATATATGTGTAATAAAAGGAAAATAAATGAAAAAAACGTTAGTTGTTTTGGTTTCTGTAGTATTTCTTATATTGCAGAACACGGCTCCACTTTTTGCAGCAAACGCTGCTAACTGGGCGGAACTGTACAACAATTCAGTCTCTGCCGTCAGCAGCACGTTAACAAATTCGGTCGTTAGGACCTCGGGAGATCCTGTAGTTGCTTTTCCGTCAGGATACTCTTTATACATAAATGGCGGGTACGGTATTTCCACCGCTGTCGGCGGGACAATGTTTTCCATTGCTTCCGGCGGATCGCTTGATCTTGCAACAGGTTCTTATGTAAGCGGCGGGATAGTAAATAACGGTGTATTGTCTTTTTCTAATATATCTTCTGTTTCCGGCGGGATTTCGGGTTCTGGTTCTTTACATAACTACGCCGCTCTAAGCACAAACGACAATATCTCTCAATCCACATTAACAAACAGCGGAAACATAAATAATTACGGCACAATCACAGCGTCCTCTATTCAAAATGGAGGCGTGCTCTCAAGCCGCGCAAACACGCTTTATGGGCTTATCATAAACGGAGGTACATTAAACCTTACCGGCGGAAGCAACACAAACACTATCCGCAATTCAGCGGGGGATACCGCTTCAGGTACGGTCAATTTTAGCGGCAATTCCGATAACAATGCCATTGTCACACAATACGGCGTAACAAACAGCGGCTTTTTAAATAACAATGCCGTAGTTACGGTAAACACGCTGACCAACAATGCCTCCGCTATTTTAAATAACAATGCTCTTATCACCGCAGGGGGCGTCATCGGAAACGCAGGCACAATTAACACCAATGCCGATTTGCTTTTGGCCTCTTCTGTGGTCAATAGCGGTGTTGTAAACTTTGAAAGCGGCACAAACAGAAACACAATCGTTAATGCCGCGGGCAATACTTCAGTAGGTACGGTCAACTTTACGGGCAGCACAACGAACAATGGCACAATTACACAAAACACGGTAAGCAACAGCGGCACATTAACAAACAATGCCGTAATTACCGCAGCTAAAGTTGAAAACTCAGACGTTATCATAAACAATTCTTCAATAGTTGGCGCTCTTCGCAACACTGGTACAATTTCCGGCAGCGGCAGTTTAGCGATGACGGGAAACTCCACCAATAACGGTTCAATCTCTCAATCGGCATTGTCTAACAGCGGTAACTTTACAAACAACAGTTTAGTTGAACTTACCGGAGTGCTTACCAACTCGGGCACAGTTACCACAAAGGCAAATTTAGTTACCGCTTCTTCCATAAACAACAGCGGGCAGGTATTTTTTACGGAAGGCATAAACGCTAATGTTATCTCTGGCGCAGGCACAACAAACTTTGGAGGCGTATCCGTAAATAACGCTTCCGTAGCGCAGGGAACGGTAAACAATACAGGCACATTAACAAGTAATTCCGCAATAAGCGCGGCAACAGCGCTTAATAATGCGGGCACTTTAACAAGCAATGCCGCCATCACCGCAGGGGCGGTAACAAACAGCGGAACGTTAAACAATAACGCGTTGCTTTTCGCCTCTTCCATTGCAAACACGGGCGTATTAAGCAATAATGCTTTATTGCAGTCCGCAACGGGCACCAACAGCGGTACTATTACTTCTTCCACCGCCAATTATGATATCGCAGCTTTAGCCAATAACGGCACTTTAACATTAACGGGTGCGGGTACATTGGGTTCTTCAGGCGATTCAATAACAGGCACAGGCACAACAACGCTTAATGGCGGCGTGGGCGGTATTACCAATAATACGGCAATCAGCCAAACAACAGTTAATAACAATGGTGTGTTCAACAACAATGCCTCTGTTTCCGCAACAACGTTTAATAACACCAGCTTAGTTTATACAAACGCATCTAACTTATCAGGCACAGTAAACAACAGCGGCACGGTTACCTACACTGGCGGTACACAAGCAGGAGCCTCCATAACAGGTACGGGTAATTTAAGCATTAACGGCAACACAATTCTTGCCGGTAATAATACTTACACGGGTGTTACAACCTTAAGCAGCAACCTTTCAATAGGTGACCAGCGCAATATAGGTACTGGCGATATTCTTTTCTACGGCGGTGTTTTGCAGACAACCTCTGCTGCCGCTTTAGATAATGACCTTACCTCAATAGCAGGCAACAACGTACAGATACAAAGTCTTGCCGCTTTATCTTTGGGCGGAACTATTACGGGCGCGGATTTTATTAAGAGCGGCGCAGGGGATTTAACCCTTGCGATGGCTTCCAACGCCTATAATAATACTTTTGTCCAAGCGGGCAAATTGATAGGCACTACCGCTAACATCAACGGTAGCGTAAATGTTTCTTCAGGCGCAACGGCAGAGTTTACCGATACCGTCACAAACACTTTAAATACCGTTACAGGCAATGGTACGGTATTAAAGAGCGGTAATTCCTTAACCAATGTTACCAACAATTTAACGGCAAATACGGTAAACGTAACGGCCGGTAAACTTGCTGTTAACACAGCCAACTACAACGTAGGCACTACCAACATAGGTAATGCTGCTGCAATAGGCGGCAATGGCACAATAACAGGTAATGTTAATATTCTCAGCGGCGCTACTCTTGCTCCAGGCAACAGCGTGGACACTATTACGGTTGCAGGTAATTTGAACCTTGCATCAGGCAGCAATACAACAATTGAAGTTACCAACACTCCTACGGTTGCGGCTGATAAAACAATAGTAACAGGCAATGCCACAATTAACACGGGCGCAAATCTTGCTGTTGATAATATCGGCAACGACAGGTTTTTTGAATGGAAATCTTTTAATATATTGGAAGCGGCCGGTACTTTAAGCGGCGCATACACTTATGACGGCTCTATAAGCAACTATGACTCTTCCAGAATCGGCGGTTCTTTATCTTACGATTACACCAACGGGACAGTAACCCTTTTGGCAAAAAGAAAAGCTACAAACTACACAAACACGGTTGCGAATCTTTCGCACAATCAGGCGCAGGCTGCTCAGATTGTTGATAAGATGACAGCAACCAGCCTTACGGGCGATATTACAAACCCGTTGCTCCAGCTTGAAGCTTTGGCAGGTCTTAATCCCCAGGGCATTACGGCTGCAACAGGGGCCACAATCAATTCCGCTCTTGCGGATATGGACGGAGTTTTATACGCAAACAGCGCATTAACCTCTCTGTTTAACGCAAAGAGCGCGCATGTATACGACAGAATATCATCAAGAAGAGCCGCACCCGCAACGGGCTGCCCTACTTGCCACGACAATGTTTGGACTCAGTATTACAATCAGTACAATAAAGTTTATGCTGATTCTAATTCCCCCAGATATACAAACAATGTATCAGGCGTAATGGCCGGGTACGACAGATATTCCGAAGATAACTCCTTCCTGTTAGGCGCTTTTGCAGGCAGCAGCAAGGCAGACTTAAGACAATATAAAGACACCATGGATATCAACGATGTTACCGTTGGCGCATACGGCGGTTATTTAGGTGAAGACTGGACCTTTAAAGGTGTTTTATACATGGGTTATCAAGATTATGACGGCAGCAGAAGAATAGCCTTTATGAACAGAACAGCCCACGCTCAGTACGACGGTCACAACATTGCTCTTGACCTTGAAGCGGCTTACAACATCCCCGTTCTCGCGGGTGTCAACGTAAAGCCCTTTGCAGGTTTACTTAACTCATACTCGCACCAGCAGCACTTTAACGAAACGGGCGCGGATTCCCTTAACCTGAACGTAGAAAGCAACAATGCTTACAATATTCAGGCAAGACTCGGCGCGCAAGCGGAAGGAAAAGTAAGCAAGTTTAATTGGTACGCCAATATGACGGTAAAGCAATTCTTAGGCAATGATTACGATAGAATAAACGTCTCTCTCTCCCTGCCTGATACAAAGATGGATATTATCAGCGCCAAGCTGGGTAAAACATACTTCAGCAGCGGCGTAGGCCTAAGCTATTCCTTAACGGATAACTTAAATATCTTTGGCAACGGCGAAGCAGGCGTAGGCCGTAAAGCTGCAAACTGCTACGGCAATATCGGCTTTGCCTATAATTGGTAATGGTGGAGAAATAAAATTATGAAAAATCTTATAATACTTTTTCTCTCTTTAGGTTTAACGGGTTGCTTTATATGCACTAAACAGCTTCCCCCTGCCCCGAAGGAAGAAAAAATTGAAGTAATTGTTATTCAGCCGGAACCCACCCCTGTTATAGAAGAAGTTGTCGCCCCCGCGCCTAAACCTGCGGTAAACGAAACTTCAATCATCGGCGCGGTTACCTTTGAATCTGATAAAGCGGACTTAAAGGATATGGACCTTGAGGCTTTTGATAAATTATGTCAATATCTTAAGGAAACTCCCTCCGCGGCATTAGTTATTGAGGGACATACGGATAACAGCGGCACAAATGAACATAACAATGCTCTTTCCTTGGAAAGGGCGCAAGCCTTGGCAGGTAAATTTGTTGAAGCAGGCGTTACAAACAGTATTGAAGTTTTAAGCTATGGGGCGGACAAGCCCGTAGCTTCAAACGATACTGAGGAAGGCCGCTCTGCAAATAGAAGAGTTGATGTTTATATTAAAGCCGCGCAGGAAGCCTCTGCCGAGTAAATAAACCTTAACACACCAATATAAAAACCCCTTTAGGTATTTGCCTAAAGGGGTTTTTTACTATCCGTGTAAACTGCAGGCGCAAGCCCGTAGAGGAAAGGCTCCCCTCCTTCCTCTTTAGTGCAATCTAAACATGCAAAAACATGCCCATAGTCGCGTCTACTATTGCAGATACGATCTTGTCATGTCAACCAAAAACGGCAAGAGAATATTGATATGTGGACTATATATAACGCTCCAATATGGACTTAAGAAGTTTGTCCGAAGACATCTTGAGATAAAGTATAGAAGAAATAACTCATGGCAAAAACCATATTCATATTTTAATATCGATGCCACCGAAACTTAGTATAAGTGAGGTGATAAGACTATTAAAATGCAGTACAAGCAGAGAAATAAGGAACAAGTTCAAATTTCTGGATACAATATATTTTGATAGTGATGGTATTTGGTCAGAATGATATTTTATATCAACAGCCGGAATAGATGGATCCGCCGTGAGGAAAGATATAGAAGAGCAACGGCAATAAGAGTAAGGGCAAACAGCAACGTTGTTTGAGCTTTAATAAAAATCCCCGTCGGGCGTAATGCCGAACGGGGATTTTTATTGTTATTTTATAAATAAATGGCGGAGATTTCAGTATTAACAGCAACCTTCTCTAAAGCTGGGGTAATTTGTTGAGATGATTTTGCGGTTATTTTTTATTTGGTGCAACGAAGTGCGATGGCGCACCCCCAGTATATCGTGATCGGGCGGAGCCCCACATATATGAGTGAAACAGAAAATAAAAAAGAGCCGCTGCGGTGTGCTTCACACCAAAAGGGCTCAAAAAACGGAGTACGAAGGAAGATTAGCTCAATGTTGTAGTTTATTATTGGCAACTTCCCGTGAAACAGCGAATTTACAGGGAAAATTAGCGTTTTTTGCTATTTTAAGCTGATTTTTCAGGCAAGTTCACCTATACGGCGATAAGAAATTCCCTATAAAAAATAACAGCGAATTATATTTTTGTTTCAAGGATTTAATTTCTTTTAACAGACAAATAATATAAACATAAAATGATTATTATTTTAACTGAGATAGTCTCTATTTTGTTAAAAATATAAAACTTTATTAATTATAACTAAAATATTAAAAGTTTATTATTATTAGTTTTAAAAATCACATTCAAAATTTTCGCCAAGCGCATTTAGTCTTCCATTCACCTCAGCCACATAAAATGCAAACGGATCAAATTCTTCACAATCCTCTTCTTCCCAACATAACCAATCTTTATAATCTTCTTTTTCTTGTGATACCTTGCCTTTTATTACTTCTATAAAATTTTATAACTCTATGCCTTGGTTCTTTAGTTGGTTTGCGATATCTAATAGCTCGTTAATTTTTTCTTTATAATATGTCAAAGCGGCATTATCTTCATTAAATAGATATTTTACGGTCTCTAATTCCCAAAATCTAAAACTATCAATACGGTATATTAACGGCCACCAGGGGGTCTGCTCGGCGCCGAAGTTATTTTTTATACCGGTTCTTATGTGATTATTATCTGTTTTATCGCTTAAAAAGCGAAAGCCGTAAATACCGGTATTGCCCTCTAAATTAAAGCAAAGGCAGATTTTCTTCCACTCAGGTATATTTATGCGGAATCCAGATAGACCTTGATCATTCGATATGGTTTCCATTTGTATATAGGTATTCCGTTCTTTTAAAAATACCTCAAGAGGTTGTAGCAATCGGTTTATGATGACGTTGTTCTTCGCTTCTTTCAGATTACTAAATACATCTACTGCGCCAGAAAAACTTTCTTTATCTTTTATTAAAATATCTATTATTTCTTTGGTCATTTCCGGGTTTCTCCCTTGTCCTGTTAAATCTTTTATGAGTAGAATGTATTGCTTAATAGCCATTGATATAAATGATGACTCCTTGGATACGGCTAGGCATTTCTCCAGCCACTTTAAAATGTGTTTTTGATAGGACATAGGATAGTATTTTTTGGACAAACTCCATAAGCTGTCCTTCGTGGCATCCTTTCCGTTCATTGTCAGGTAAATTATTTCTGCATCTGGACACGCTTTATTATACCTGTATAATTGTTTGGGCTGATCACCGGCGTATATTACCTTATTTTCTATCACAAGCTGCTTTTTGCCACTTTTTATAAAAATATCTATACGGCCGCCGCTTTCATAGTCTTTACTGACTGGACCTATGTATTTTTCGGTCTCCACCTGTACAGTACCATCTGAGAAGCCTGAGAAATATGATTCTAATTCTTTATACTCCTCCTGCAGCGTTTCCAAAAATAACTTTAAAAATTGATTATTATTTTCGGGGCTTGTTTGTGAATCCAGAAGCCTAGATATAAAATAGGAGTGGAGTAACTCTTTCTCGTAGTCCGTTTTACCTATCGCATAGAAGATATTCCAATTTTCGCCGGCAAGGGCGGATTTTTCATCATACTTATGCCTAATGGTGGAAAGTTGTTTAAGGATATTTCCCAACACAACTTCTGTATTATTAAATTCTGTGTTCATATATGCTCATTATTATTCTTAATGGTGCCTACAGATATATTTTACATATTGAAGGCGACATATGCCTGTCGCTTAATTTATATTTTCTAAATATTTATTTATCTTTTTCTTTATATCTTCTGCCAAATTTTGTGGAGATATAACTTTTATATATGGTATCCAATGTAAAATTATGGGTGTTATTTCCAGAAATCTAGCCGCCTGACAGGTTATTATCAAGCTGCCATCCTTCTTTTCTTTTTCCATTTTTTGCAGAGGAAAATATTCTTTGTTTTTGAAATATCCTGCTATTTCTCTAGATATCACCATTTTTACTTCAATATTTCTACTCTCTTCAAACCATATGTTTACACTTTCCTGGATAATCTTATTTATATTGCCTGCATATTCAAAGTGCACATCCGACGGACTTGCTTTAGTTATTTGCTCTAAGCGAAATTTCAGAAGATATCCTTGTGTGCCAACAGCCAATAAGTACCAAAAACCTTCATACCATGCTATTTTGAGAGGCTTAAGCTTATAATATCCAGGTTTTGCACCACCAACATAATAGATACTAAGTATTTCTTTATTTTTTATTGTGGTTTCTATTGTTCTGGTAATATCAGTGGATGCATATCGTGTCCCTGCCGGTATTTTTATAAAGAACGGATTGTCTTCATGTATGTTTATAAATTTCTTCTGGAGCGAGGAAAATGATTTAGAAAAATCTCTGCCGAGTGCGCCCGCAGTTTCAGATATGAAAACAAGTAAAGCGGCTTCTTTATCAGAAATTTTCATTTTACTTAAAGAGAAATTTCTCTCAAATGCGTATAAACCGGGTTTTGGGCAGTATAATGGGAAGCCCGCATAATCTATTGATTTAACATCACGTTGCAGGGTACGAGAGGAAACTCCCAAGCTTTCAGCCTGTTTGGCTAGGTTTATAGTTCCGCTATCTAACTCATTAAGAAGATATAAAATACGGGTTATTTTATTCCGCATTTCTTTATTCATACAAGACTCCAAAGTGTCCGACAGTATGTTGTCGGGTATCTAAATTATACTTTAATATATCTCAAAAAACATAAATGGAGGAGTCATAAATGTGGATTAACCCTTGCCAATCAAAAGGAACGGAATATTTAGAAGATACGCGCTCTCAAATACGATCTGTCAGGAAGAGGATTAAAGATAAAAGAAGTAAAAAATGGCTCATATTTAATAAATATATAAAATACAATAAAAATGGGGACGTATCATTAGAAAAAACATTCTTCCCAGACAAAGAATCTTCGTTAAAATATAAATATAATCAGGCGGGGCAATGTATAGAATACACGGAGGAAAGTTCTTGTGGTTCTTTTAAACGTTCGTTGCGTGAAATTGATGAGAATGGCAATGATAGTTATTCTTATTTCTTTAGGCTTGACCCCAAAAAAGGACCATATGGTAGCGTCTCTATCAACACGTTTGATAAAAAAGGACGTAAAATAGATACTGATACTTATTTTGCTGATGGAGGATATACGAAGCATAAATATTTTTATAGAAATAATACAAAAGTAGCATTTATATATAACTCTCTGGGCAAAATTACAGCCAAATATAAGCTAAGAGGCAAAAACAACTCTTTTGCAGACTCTATTAATGAGAGTGTTTATTTTATTGGCAAAAGAATTGAAAGAAGTTATAGCGAACAGAAATGTAAATATGACTCCGGAGGTTATAAAATTTTAGAAAAATCAAGATGGGTTAGTAGCGACTCAAGGCAAGGATCACCCAATATATATTTAAATAAAACACAAAGAAAAACCGAAATAAAATATAAATATGATAAAGCTGGTAATCTTGTACAGAAGTACTATTATAACGACGGAAAAATACACAGTAAAGACATTATCACCCATGAAACGACAATTGAGCATGGGAAGAGAGTTTGCATTAGGTGTGAGGATTGCTATCAGTGTGGAAAAATAGTTTTTAGAGCAATTTGCAAACATGAAAATTTTGATAAAAAGGGAAATTGGGGAATAGAAACCACATCTTTGGAAAAAATTGAACACAATAAGACTTCTATTTTATGTTTTCATAAAGAAGAAAGAAAAATCCAATACCGTTAGAGTTAATATGCCGCAATGATATATTTAGGCAGTCACAAAAGCTAAAACTATTTTTTCTGTTTTAGGATAGGTAAGCATCTTTTTAAATATTTCATAAGTAAGTTGAGTATCATCTTATAAAAGAAAGGGCCCATAAATTTATAGCTTCTTATAATAAAGAGGACTTATTTCCTGAAAAACTGATTAAAGAGGATGATATCTCAAACATTGAAAACATTCTCCTGCCAAAAGCAAATATGGTAGCAGAAATGGGGAATTCATATTATGGAACGACAACCGGCAAATGCTTTGGTGTTGATCCTTATGGTAGACCCCTTGATCCAACTGAATCAGAACGCGACTTTAAAGAAATGCAAGACGAAGTAAAGAGTATTATGAAGAATCGTAAGTGATAAGTGTAAAGGTGACTGCGAAAAGGGCAAACAGAGAATTTTTGGCTGTTTGCCCTATATTTTTGGCTAAAATGGCTTTAGAGAATGGGTACAGAGAAAAATACCTAAAAACTTCCGACGAGAGGTAAAAAAATGCCCCGGTTTAGAGGGGACTTTCTCTAAATCGGGGCACTAAATGGCGGAGTCAACGGGATTCGAACCCGCGGTCTCTGCCTTGACAGGGCAGCGTGTTAACCAGGCTACACCATGACTCCGTTTTACTTCTTATAGATATATTCTATCTTTTATAGAATTTTCAGTCAAGCAAAATAGTTTTGAGAGGAGAAAAATTAAAATTTTCCCCATAAAATCTGCTCTAATTCCAACATTTTGCCCGTTTGCGCCAACACGCGTTTTTGCACTTCTTTTATAAGATTATTTATATCATTTGCAGTTGCATTCTTATAGTTTATAATAAAGCCCGCGTGCTTTTGCGATACCATCGCCCCGCCGACGCTAAAACCTCTAAGCCCGCAAACATCTATCAGGCGGCTGGCGTAATCACCCTCGGGGCGTTTAAAAACGCTGCCCGCGGAGGGAAAATCAAGCGGCTGCTTTTCCGCACGTTTTACCAAAACTTCCGCGCGTTTTGCGGCCACGGCGGCTGCGTCCTGCGCTTTTTTGGGTTGCCACGTCGCACTTAAAACTATGCAGTTTTGCGGCAGAGCAACGCTTCTGTATGCGTGGGCAACATCGTCTTTTTTAATGGTTTTAATTTCACCCTGTTCGGTTAAAATCGTAAAGTGTTTAAGGCAATCAAAAGTTTCCGCATTAAATGCGCCTGCGTTCATATAAACCGCTCCGCCGACGCTGCCCGGTATGCCCGAAAGGCCTTCCATACCCTCAAATCCCGCGTTTACGGAGGCTTCCACAACTTTGTCTAAAGCTGTCCCTGCCTTGGCGGAAATTGTGCCGTTGCCAACTTCTATGCCTTCTAATTTTCTAAGGCAGCAAGTTATACCCTCAAGCCCTAAATCGCTTACCAAAATATTTGAGCCGAGGCCTAAAATTCTTAAAGTTATTTTATTTTCTGACGCAAAAGCGATAATATTTTCTATCTCTTCTTGCGTTTTTGGCAAAGCCAAAACTTCAGCCGCGCCGCCCGCTTTATACGTGGTATAAAGGTTCATCGGTGCGTCAAAAATAAATTCCGTTTGCAAAGATTCTGTTAAATTTTGTTTCCAGTTCATTTTTATATATTATATAAAAAGATTACGGAGGTATTTTTATGGTACACAAGAACGCCGGCACCCTGCCAAAAGAACATTTGGATTTAGAAAAATTAAGAGCGGAATTTTATAATCCCTCCTCCGCGCCTGCGCCAGTTAAGTTTGGCACGTCGGGCCACAGGGGTTCTTTGGGCGGCGGTTTTTGTGCGTTGCACGCGCGTGCCATAGCCCAAGCCGTAGCCAAAATGCACGCCGAGCAAAACATAAAAGGCAAAATATTAGTTGGCGGCGATACGCGCCTTACCAGCCGCGCCACGGCGGAAATTTGCGCCTGCGTACTTGCCGCAAACGGTTTTAAAGTTGTTCTGCCAGATATTGCAGTACCAACCCCCGTATTTTCTTTTGAAATTTTATCCAAGCGCGTTTGCGCCAGTCTTAACGGCACTGCCAGCCATAATCCGCCGCAGGATATGGGGCTTAAATATAATCCCTCCAACGGCGGCCCTGCGTCGTCGGAAGTTACCGCAAAGATAGAAAAGTACGCAAATTACTTTTTGCAAAATCCGTCTGAAATTAAAGAAATTTCTTTGCAAGAAGCCAAAGCAAAGGGCCTTGTGGAAAGTGCCGACGTTATAAAACCTTATGTTGAGGCCTTGGGTAAAAAAATTAATTTTAACGTCATTAAATCTGCGGGTATTAAAGCCGCCATACACCCTATGGGCGGCGCAAGTTTGCCTTTTTACGACGCGATAAAACAAAAATACGGGCTTGATAATATGGAAGTTGTAAACAGGCAGCAAAACCCCGCGTTTGATTTTATCCCGCTTGACCACGACGGCAAAACCAGAATGGACCCCTCTTCCCCATATCCTATGAAGCCGCTTATAGATTTGGTAAAAAGCGGCAAGTACGCTTTTGCCGGCGCAAGCGACCCCGATAGCGACCGCTTTGGTTGCGCGACGGCAAAGGGCGGTTTGATACAGCCCAATCACGCGCTTTGCGTTATGCTTTATTACCTTATAAAAAATAAGAAACCCGCAAAGTCCGCCAAGGTTGGCAGGACGCTTGGCACCACGCATCTTATGGATAGAATAGCCGCTGCTTACGGCCACGATACAATGGAAGTTAATGTAGGTTTTAAGTATTTTGTTGACGGCCTTATGGAGGGCAGTTTATTTTTGGCGGGGGAAGAAAGCGCGGGAATGTCCGTCGATAATTGGGTTACGGAAAAGGACGGTATCTTGGCTGTTTGCCTGCTTTTGGAAATTATGAGTTTTACGGGGCAGGATATTGCGGGGCTTTATCATCAGCTTGCCGCCCTTTACGGTAATTCTTTTTATACACGCATAGATATGCCCGTTACGGAAGACGCTAAGGAAAATATTAAAAAACTTAAGGCGGAAAATTTTGCCGCGCTAAAAGAAATAGCGGGCGAAAAAGTGCTTAAAGTGCGCGACAGCGACGGCCTTAAAATTTATTTGGAAAACAGTTGGATTTTAGTGCGCCCCTCGGGTACAGAGGCTATTGTTAAATTTTACGCCGAAACTTTTAAAAGCCAAGAGCATTTGGACTTGCTTATAAAAGAAGGCGGGAAAGTATTTAATATTTAGCTTTCCGCAGCGCAAAAAGTTTTAGTGAAAATAAAAACCCCCGTTCTTTTTAGAGCGGGGGTTTTTGGGAGTGCATTACATTGTTTGGATAGCGTTGAGAGCTTTTCTTAAGGCGGGGCTTCTGGGTAACAGGCGGCCTGGGTTAAGGTCCACGGTGTCGCTGTTTTTAACAACTTTTATTTCGCCTTCAGCCACAACTTCTCTTGTAAAAACTTTTTCGTCAAACTGTACGGGTGCGTCGGTAAACAAACTTAAAATATCCAAAAGCGCCATATCGTATTTTGTCTTTTCGGAAGAAAACTGCAGATTGGCGTTAATTGCCTGCAAGCCTGCAAGGCGGATAAGGGCTTCCCTCTGCGCTTCTTTGTCCACCCAACGGTTTGAAAAATGCGGTTTGGAGTCATCTTTAGATTTATTAATGCACGTTCCGCCATTCATAAGTTGTGTTACATTCTCGTTTAATATAGAACCTTCCGCAGCGCTGTTTACAACCGCGTAGCCGTTGGCATTATTTTCTAAATATCTGTATTTAAGCAGGCGTTTTGTAAGGTTCGCGTAAACATTGTCCATAAGTTCCTGCCCTAAAATTGTAAACATTTCCAGCATAGCTACAACAAAAAGTGTTCTGCCAAGGCTTACCGTCGCGTAAGATGCCGCAAGAGTTGTTGATGTTGCCGTTGCGCCAAACCACGCGCCCGCACCCGCTCCGCCGTAAAGGCCTGCCGCGGGAGCGCACAAAACAAGCAGGGCGCCCATTGCAATACCGTTAACGCAAGCCATGCCCGTATCCATCCATTGCCTTTTATTTACTTCCTTTTGATAGCGCGGATTTTTTGCAAGCAGATATGCCATTTTTTTTGTTTCGTACTTCATATTTTCCAAAACTTCACTGGGCGTAAATTTAGCTGCGGGGTGGTTTCTGTAATCTTCAACCGTGGCATTATATGTCTTCATTGTTTTAGCTATTACGGCCTGCGGATATTTTTTATCAAATATCGGCGGCAGTCTGTCAAAAGGATTCTGATTTTTTTGCGCCTCTTTTGTTATGTTATTTAAAAAATCAACGGAAGAATTAGGGTTAAAATTATTTGCTTTATTTGTTTTTATAATTGCCTGCGCAAAAACAGGCGCATTGGAAGCGCATAAGAAAATAAAGGCAAGGGTAAGATTTAAAAAGTTTTTCATAGGCTGTTTCTCCTTACATATATATTAGCAGTGCTTACGGCAAAAGCGAAAGAGTCCTTTTTCCCATACAAACATGGGTCATAAGGCCTAAGTTTGTATAAAAGTAATTTTTACGGGCGTTTTTTGTATAATAACTAAGGTATGTCCACTTTAACTCCGCTGGATGGCAGATACTCTGCCAAAGTTGCAAAACTTGCTTCACTTATGGGAGATGAGGCCCTGCTCCGCCGCAGAATAGAAACCGAATGTGCTTACTTTGTTGCTTTATCACGCCTCGGTTTACTGCGCCTGAGCGCAAGGGAACAGGCTTTTATAAGTGATGCTGCTTCCGTCATATCCGCAGAGGATATTAAGACGGTAAAAAGCATAGAACTCGGCGGGCATAAAACAATAAAACCCACTAACCACGATGTTAAAGCCGTGGAATATTATTTAAAAGAAAAATTTGAAAAGACAACCTTAAAAGACAGAACGCAGTGGCTGCATTTTGCTTTAACTTCAGAAGATCTTAACAGCATTTCTTATGCTTTAATGGCGCGCGACGCCGTGGAGCAGGTTTTGCTTCCCTCGCTTGAGGAAATACAAAAAAATCTGCTAAAGGCTGCCAAAGCAAATGCCGATACCGTTATGCTTGCACGCACGCACGGTCAGCCTGCCGTACCGACGACATTCGGTAAAGAATTTAAAGTTTTTCACTACCGCCTTGCCCGCCAGATAGCGCAGCTTAAAAAGCAGGAGATTTCCTGCAAACTGGGCGGCGCGGTTGGCAATTTTAACGCGCATACCGCGGCATTCCCGCAGGTAAACTGGCCCAAGTTTGCAAAAGATTTTGTGGCCTCCTTTAATAAAGGGCATAAAACAAAAATAATTTTATTTGAAGTTACCGACCAAAACGACCCGCACGACACCCTTGCCGAACTGTTTGATAATATAAGACGCATAAATATAATTCTTACCGATTTAAGCCAAGATATGTGGCGGTATATAAGCGACGGGCTTATAAAACAAAAAGCGGCGGAGGGGGAAGTTGGATCCTCCACAATGCCGCAAAAAATAAACCCGATAGATTTTGAAAACGCGGAAGGCAATTTGGGTTTGGCAAATGCTTTGCTTGGGTTTTTCAGCCAAAAATTGCCTGTTTCCCGCTTACAGAGGGACCTTTCCGACTCCACAGTTTTGCGTAATATAGGTACGGCCTTCGGCTATAGCGAAGTTGCCTATCGCTCCCTTATAAAAGGTTTAGGCAAAAGCGGTGTTGACGCCGCCGCCTGCCGCCAAATGTTGCTTGCCCACCCCGAGGTTATCGCCGAGGCCCTGCAAACAATTTTGCGCGCGCACGGCGTTAAGGACGGCTACGAAAAACTAAAAGATTTCACGCGCGGTAAAGCGCTTTCTGCGGAAGATATTAAAGCTTTTATAGACAGCCTTAAAGTTTCCCCGCAGCTCAAAACCCTGTTATATAAACAGGATTTATTAAAATACACAGGAACAGCCGCAAAGACGGCAAGGAAGGCTTAAGATGATTGATATAGTATCAGGCGGTCAGGCAGGGGACGAAGGAAAGGGTAAAATTTCCGCCTATCTTTCCTATAAAGGCAATTACAGCTATTGCGTGCGCATCGGCGGACCGAATGCGGGGCATACGGTTTTGCATAAGGGCAATAAATATACGCTTAAAAATATACCTTCAGGCTTTTTAAACCCAAATACCAAACTTGTTTTGGGCGCGGGCGCGTATACAAAAACCGATTGGCTTTTAAAAGAAGTTGAACTTACAGGCACAAGGGACCGCCTTATAATAGACCCTATGGCTGTTCTTATAGAAGATAAGCATACCGATGCGGAAAAGGGTGACGCACATTTTATGTCCGCAGTCGGCAGCGTAGGCACAGGCCTTGGGCAGGCCGTTAAAGACAGAATTGAAAGACGCCCGATGAAATTTGCAAAAGACGAACCTTTGCTTAAAGAATTTATTAAAGATGTTCCCGAACTTTTAAATAAAGCCTTAGCCAAAGACCAAGATATATTGGTGGAAGGGACGCAAGGGATAAAACTTTCTATTATGCATGGGGAATATCCTTTTGTAACTTCCAGAGATACAACCGCATCCACCTTTTTGGGCGAAGCCGGTTTAGGCCCCAAAGCTGTACGCGACTGCTGGGTTATCTTTAAACCTTATGTAAGCCGTGTAGGCCCCGGTCCTTTAGATTTTGAAATTACTGACGAAAAAGAATTGGAACTTTACCACGGCAAAGGCTGCGAAATAGGCAGCGTAAGCAAACGCTTAAGAAGAATAGGCCGCTTTGAAGATTCCTCCGCCAAAAAAGCAATTATGATAAATACGGCTACCAAATTAGCCGTAACACACATAGACCTTTTTGACGGCAATGACGCAGGCGCAATAAAAACTTATGCCGATTTTACGCCCGACGCCAAAAAGTTCTTGGACCATTTGCAGGCGCTTGCGGCCCAAACATATCCGTATCCCAAGCTTAAATTTATATCAAACGGCGCGGAATTGGAAGATATGATAATTCTGTAGAAACAGTGTTTTTGCAATGTTGCGCGCGGGTATAAAAGCCCGCGCGTTTCTTTTTTATTATATAAGGGGTTGCAAATTTGCAAAAAGTTGTCCATAATTAAGGATAAGGATATTAAACAATTTAAGCAGTCTTAAGTGCGCCGTGACCCAGTAAAAATTTTTTTTGACCGGTGATAGGAGGTTTGTCAATGAATTTCTTAGATAAGAACGGATTTAGAGCCGCTTTGGTGATAGCCGTCATATTTTTAGCAATGCCTTTTATGTTCCCTGAGAGGGTTCCCGTAAACGTTAAGGGCAGTGCGGAGGATTCCTCGCAACCCGTAAAATCCAAAAAGTTTTTAACGGGAGTTTACGATAGAATCGGCAATTTTTATAACTTTAAAAAGAATAAAAAATCAGCCTTAGACCTGACTCTTGAACAACTTAAGAACGAAGCTGACGCCGCCGCGGCAGATAAAAAAGCCGCTGATGCTGCTGCGCAAAACTCTTTTGATAAAGCAGCAGGTGCGGATGCGGGTTCTTCGTTCTCAGGCGGTTCTACCGAAAGTAGTTCCTTTAGCACAGGCTCTTCTTCTTCCAAACTGTCATATTCCGCAGCTGCGGCTAAGGCCGGCGCAAAGCCCAAGCTTTCAATAGGCGGTAAGGAATATGAAGTTGTAAAAGACCTTTACGGTAATGACTATGCTATTACGGGTAAGGGTCCCGTTGCAGTAAGTTCTTTGCTGGCAAAGGGCGGTGTTTTAAAATATCCTTCCGGTAAAACGGTTTCAAGATCAAGAGTGTCTTCAGAAGCATACAATGCAGGCGGCGGTGCAAATCCGTATAGTTCTTTAACAGCTTCTTCTAAAGCTTCCGGCGGCTCATATAAGGGCGGCAAGAGAAGCGGCGGCGTAGCTTCTACCCGTAAAATATCAAGCGGATTTAGTTTAAGCGGCGGTAAAGGCGGCGGTGGCGGAAAAGATATTCGCAAAAGTTCCGGCGGGCGCGCCTATGTGGGTGATTTTACAGGCGCCGTTGATATAGAAGACGCTTATAACAGCATCCAATCAAAAACTCTTGAAGCAAGGAACAATAGCTATGCCGCTTCAGAAACTTATTACGAGCCCGCCTATGCCGCCGCGTTTCCTTCTGCAGTCCCGTCCGCGGCCCCTGCTCCATCTCCTTATGCTGCTGTTGCTCCTGAAATTTTACAAAAGGAATCCATGTTTGAAAGCGGCACTAAAGCTTCCGCTAAAGCGGATGGAACAGCGGTTGAAACAGTGGTTAAACAAGCCAATGTAAGCCTTGACCTTAACGATCTGCCTAAAATCCCCGCTGATACAAAATCTGTATCTTCCGGCGAAGCCAAGAAAATAGCCGTTGACATAAATATAAATAAAGGTACAGGGGTTATTCCCAAAGACAAAGATGTTCTTCAGTCAATGACAAACCAGCTTTTGGGCGAAAATGTTATTTTTGAAAGTGTGCCGGGCAACTCCAAAACAAGCATACAAAACCCATGGGTGTTCCCTACCAAAATACCTGCGGCTTCGGAGAAGGGTGATTTTAAAGAGTTTTCTGTAGCGTTTTGGGAAGAAAATAAAGATGCCCTTTCCAAAGCTAAAACAAACAATAAAGGGCAATCTTATTCCGACCCTGAAACTTGGAGAGCCAGCGACAAGGACAATTATGATGTCCATGAATATATAAAATCTAAAAACATACCTGTTAATGTTGTGGTTTTAGATGGCGTTGGGACAGGGTCTTCAAAGAACTATTTCCAGCAAATGGCAAATTATATTACAGGTAATAGTCCTTTCTTAAAGACTAATCCCACTATTTATGTATATAAAGACGAAAAAGATTTGGAGGGCATTAAAAGCGCTCACTTAGTTCCGCACCCTATGACCATTACGCCGGAAGAAAATAAACAGTTAGGCATAAAAATACAGACGCAAGTTGAAAGTATAGAAAATGCTTCTAAAAACCATGGTTTATCCAAAAATTCGGTCAAAGATGTCATAAAGGAAGATTCTTCCGATAAGAAGAAAAACATTACAAAAATAGGCAAACAAATTGAGCAGATTCAGGTAAAGTCCGAAGGACCTAGATAAGAATAGGCCATTAAGCCCTTGTAAACATATTGTGTTTTTATTATCTTTTTAACATAGCAGTTTTTATAGCGGAGGATTTTATATTTATGACGTTTAAAAAAAGTTTTGTTATGTTTATGTTTGCCTTGGTCAGTTTGTTTGTAGCCGAGCAAGCTTTTGCAGCTTACTGTATATGGAACCTTAGAGACGGCTCAAAAGTTAAATATAACATAGAAGAAAGTATTGTTGCAGGCGTATCTGATCAGGACATAGAACAACTTCACGCTTGCTGTGAGGCCGACCCCAGCAGCTGCGGTAAGTATTGGATTGGCGCTGCAGGTCTTTATAATGTTCAGCTTGCGGCAAAATATAACAGAACCAATACTGTAAAATACCTTTTGAAATACAGAGATTGTGCGGAAACTATAAACAGATTCGGGCATCCCAGCCGTCCTTCGGAGTTTAATGCCCTTATGTTTGCAATAAAAAATTTCAATAAGGAAATGGTTCTGTGGTTATTGCATTACAAAGCAGACCCTACCGTTAAGAACAATTTAGGCAGAGATGCAAAGTATTATGCCGAAAAGCTTGATAATAGCAATGCGGATTCCGCAGAGATAGTAAAGATGGTTGTGGACGCTTGGAATAAAGTTATGGGGTACTCCCAAAATCTTATACAAGAAAAAAAGGAAAACCTTATAAAGCAGTTGAACGGAGAGAATATAAAAGAGCAGATAAAGCTGCTTAAAGGTAAATATAACCCCCGTTCTTTTGTAGGCTGAAAAAGAATTTATTTTTCCAGGCAAGTCCCGCGTAGAAGTTGTGACTATGCGGGTTTTTGCCCTTAAAAACAGTATGTTTATGGCGCGGAAGCGGTAACGTAAGAAAAAATTTATTTGTTTTATTGTTTTGGGACAGGGAGTTATTATGAAAAAAAATAAGTCTTATTTAAAAAGTTTTGTTTGGGCGGGTTCTTTGTTGGCTGTTGCTTTTTTGGTCCTTCCTGCCATATTCCCTGAAGACGCCGCTCTTGCGGACAAAAAACTTTCAGCGGAAGCGGCCGCCGCGCAAGAGGCGCAAGATTCCGCTTTGCCTGTTGTTTTCAGCGATAACCCTTTATCTAAATTCTTTAAAAAACTTTCAAAATTTTACGGTTTTGGTAAAAAATCTCCATCAACCCTTATCGCTGGCACCGCAGATTACCGCGAGGTTTTCCCTCTTTCAGATTCCGCCCAAGATCCTTCTACCGTTGTTTTCGGGCAGGAAGGCGGCGCTTCCGGCGCTGCGCCTATATTCTTTGCCGCCGCCGATGGCACATTGGTAGAACCTGATGCAAACGGATATACCTACGGCGGGCAATATTATAAGAACGGGGAATATCCTTCCGAAGAGTTAAAACAATCAATAGAGAGTGCTATCGCAAGGTATCACACTTCGGCCTCCGCCTCGCAAGGGCTGAAACCTGTTTATGTACAAAATCCTGACGGGTCGCTTAAAGTGCAATATGTTTCCGGCGAAGACTATGACAGATATATGGGCGGCGCAACCATGGCGTCGGACGGTACTCCGCAAAGCCAATTTTTAGCTTCTTCAGGCAGATATTCGGGCGCTAAAGTAGCCTCAAGAGGGGAGAGCGGTTCTGGTTCTTCCTCCTCCTCAGATGG
Source organism: Elusimicrobiota bacterium (assembly GCA_023393825.1). Taxonomy (GTDB): domain Bacteria; phylum Elusimicrobiota; class Elusimicrobia; order Elusimicrobiales; family Elusimicrobiaceae; genus Proelusimicrobium. The sequence continues at coordinate 42,792 of JAEXBW010000012.1, forward strand.
CAGCGTTGCAAAAGACGGATTCAAGTCTTTTTCCGATGACGGTAGTTTAAGCGGCAAATTTGCAAGCCTTACAACAAGGTTAAATAATAATAAGACCGAAACCGCCAAGGAAGCCGCCGCGCAGGAACAAAAAACAAAAGAAGAATTTGAAATAAATAAATTGCAGCTGCTCAACGCCACAGGCAAATTCCGTGAGTCCAGATATGTAGAGCCTGCCGACGGTAAAAGAACAAGTCCCGCATATGATGCCAAAACATTTAAAGATAAACCTTTAATAATTGATAAATCTTTTGCCAAGGAATTAAAAGAGAACTTTGGTCTCAAAGATGATGATTTCAACAATAGTGTCCGCAGAGACGCAAATCTGACATGGCCCGGGCGCGAAGGCAGAGAGCAAAATTTCCTTGCTAATATACAAGAGCAGATAAAAGGCGCGGAAGTATTTAAAGTGTTGTCCGGGCAAAGGAGTGAACCTCTTTTACATTCCATTCATGCCCTTAAAAAGCAATACGGGGAAGACAAATTGTTCTTTGACCACGTCGGCGTTCCTGTAAATGATCCAAGTAAAAAAATGAGCGAGAGAAAAAGTTTTACAGATACTTTTTTTATAGACACAGGCCTTAAGGATGTTTTAATCGCCGCAGATGTAAAAGAAGATAAGATTAAAGCCATAGAAGAAGAGTATAAAACGCTTGATGAACGTCGTAAAATTTTCTCGGGTGTTCTTAGAGATGTGATATCAAAAGACCCTAATTTGAAATCTTTAGAAACACCATCGACATTTTTATTGGGCTCAACGCCTGACGGCTCTGTTGTGGTGGGTTCTGACCAAGCGCTTTTCTACAACTATTCCACGCCCGCTTCTGCATGGATAAAAGCAAGGTCTAAACAAAATCCGGAAAAGGCATATATTTCCGTGCCTGTGGAAGAATTTATCTCTCATCTCAAAGATAAAGGCACGATAATAATAGTTACAAACCCGAAGGCAGAAGAAAAGCTTAAAGCATTAGGTGC
>JAEXBW010000071.1 GCA_023393825.1 Elusimicrobiota bacterium
TAGAAATCTTTAAGTTTATCAATATCTTCAGACCATAAAGCTATATGTGCTATTTGCATAAAAACTCCTAATTGCCAAAGGTGTGATTGGGGTTATTAATGGCACAAGCATAAGCATCGCCAAACGCATACATATTTTCATGCCCGCAAACCGCCTGACAAGCACGTATTTTGACATCTGTTTTTGAAGAATATGGCATACCGCACATATCCACCCTGCGCCCTATTCCCAAATGACGCCATTCAAAAGTGATATAAATATTATCAGGCAAAACATATCCTATATACGCGCCTTGATAGTATTGTAATGACCAATTCTTTTTTACAGGTGGAATTTCTATATCAAGGACTTGATTAAGACCATCTCGCATGTCCCCTTCGGGGCGGGTGGGATAGGCCCCATTAGTAAGTCTATATCTTTCAAGGGCGGAATAAATTGTACCGAGTTGGGAAAGCGCTTCGGAAGCGCGGGCTTTTGTAACGGCAAGCTGATATTGCGGCAGGGCTATGGCGGCAAGTATGCCGATGATAAGAACAACGACTAATAATTCTATAAGAGTAAATGCTTTTTTGTTAAAAAGTTTCATTCTTCCGTCCGCACACTAATGTATTTTGCAAGGATTTCCGCCGACCGCTGAGATTGTATGATTTTGCCGTAAAATTAAGCGGGACAAATCATTTTGCAAGGATTTTGGAATTATTTTTAATTTTATTTAAAATGAGGTATACCGAGAGTCCCCGAAGAGGGGCGAGTATCCGAAATTTTTAAAAAATTAAAAAGAACGCAAAAGCCGCCGCAAAATTACCACTTGCGATATTTCCAATAGGTAACCATCGCCCACACAGAAAGCATAGCCAGCCCCATAACCATCCAAAAAGCGCCGGGGTGCTGGTGCATGGGAATGGGAACGTTCATAGAAAACGCGCTAACAACAAAGGTAGGAACCATAATCCAAATGGTTATGGTATTAAGGCGTTTCATCAAAAGGTTTAAGTTATTGTTGACGATAGAAGCGCGGGCATCCATAAGGCCTGCCAAAATGTTGGAATAAATTTCTGCCTGTTTTTGGGACTGAGTATTTTCAATAATAATATCGTCAAGCATTTCGCGCGAGCGTTCGTCAAAGCCGACGCGGGCGGAAAAGTTGCGCAGTTTTTCAAACACAAAACCGTTGGCGGTAATTGCGCTTACGTAATACACAAGGCTCTTTTCCAAACTGAAAAGGTTAAAAAGGTATTTATTATCAACGGATTCTGTCATCTTGTCTTCAATCTCTTCCGATATCATATTGATGACGCGCAAGTGTTCAAGGTAGTGGGTAATGGCATTGTAAATAATCTTTAAAAACACGTCGTGGAGGGATATTATATTATTAAAACGCTTGCCGATAAACAGCGGAATATCTTCCATCATAACAATTACAAGTTTATCTTTAAAAAGGAACAAACCCATAGAGGCCACTTTAAATACAAGCTGGTCCTTGCCCGAATAATTGCGCGGACGGTTTAAAATGACGGCGGTATGTTCGGGTTCGTTTTCCAAACGCGGAAGTTCTTCAGGGTCTAAGGAAGACGCTAAAGTATGTTCGTCTATCTTAAGTTCCTCGGTAAGATACTTTTGCTCGGCAGGGGTGGGGTCTACAAAAAGTAAAACGTCACAACTGGAGGCAGAGGCGGACACATCTTCCGCAATTTTTCCGTTTTTTATTAAGTAAGTTTTCTGCATTGCGCTCTCCTCCGATATTAAATATTTTCCGTTTCCTGCTTAATATATTTCTGCGTTTCTTTAAGAATATCATTTCTAAGCATAAAAATCATCACCAGATTTGGAACAGCCATAGCCGCCGTTATAAGCACAGCCAAAGCCCACGCCAACCTTGAAGAAGCCAGCGCGCCCAAAAACATACAAATTATCCAAAATATTCTAAATGGTAAAATAACTTTGCCGCCGCCGATAAATTCTATAAATTTCTCGCCATAATAAGTCCAGCCTATTATGGTGGTGAAAGAGAATATTATAAGGCAGACTACAAGTATAAAACTGCCGCCGTACGGAATTGCGGCAAATGCGCTATTGCACAAATCGCCCGCAAATTTACTGCCGCTCTGCCAATCCCCCGCCAACAAAACTATAACACCTGTAAGCGTGCAAACGCAGGCAGTCCAAAATACGGAAGTACCCGCAACTAAACCTTGGCGAACAGGGTTTTGCGTTTTGGCGGCCGCGGCTATAACGGAAGAACTGCCAAGGCCCGCCTCCGTCGTCATAACGCTGCGGCTTGCGCCAGAATACAGGGCCGCCATAATGCCCGCGCCCGCAACTCCGCCGCCAGCAGCCTTAAAAGAAAACGCACCCTTAAGTATCAGCCCGATTACATAAGGCACTTGCTCTATCTTAAGGATAAATAAAACAACTGCGGCAAAAAGATATAACAAGCCCATAAAAGGCACCAGCAGTTCCGACGCGGCGGCAACGCCTTTTACGCCGCCCAAAACGATAACCGCAACCGCGGCGGATACAATAAGCCCTACATAAACGGGATTTACGCCATAAGCGTCTTTAAGCACATCGGCAATGGCATTAACCTGCAACATTCCCCCGCCACTTAAAGCCATAAAAAGACCGCAGACGGCAAACACAATACCGAGCCACTTAAGTTTTAATACATTTTTTATAACGTACATCGGCCCGCCCACATATTCCCCGCTTTCGTTTTGCGTGCGGTATTTTACCGCCAAAAGGCACTCGCCATACTTTGTGGCAAAGCCGAAAAAACCAAAAAACACCATCCAAAATACCGCACCCGGGCCGCCTGTGGCGATGGCGGTTGTCATACCCAAAATACTGCCTGTGCCGATAGTCGCACCCAAAGAAACCGCCAAAGCGGCAAAGTTGCTTACCGCGCCTGCGGAATCATCTTTTTTTACCGAAAGTTTTATTGCTTTAAAAATATGTTTTTGTATAAATTTAAGCTTAAAAGTAAGGTAAAAGTGGGTTATAACAAGCAGCAGTATCATGGGGTAGCCCCAGATAAAGCCGTTAACGGAATTTAATATATTTTCAAACAACTGCATTGTGGAAGTGTCCTTTTTTATATAGAATTACCTAATAATTTTATCATTTTAGGGTACTGCTATGTTATACAACAAACAACAAAAACTTAAACACAAAGCTCTCTTTACCGCGCAGGATTTTTTGGCCCTGCAAAATATTACTTTGCCCCTCCCCCCAACCGTTATAATTATGCCTTACAGCGACAGCGCCTATATAAAACAAGTGTCCAAAAAGCACTACAAACTTTTTGCCGATATTGACGTAATAAGCGACAAACTTGCAGTTGTTTCCAACTTTGGCATAGGCGGGCCTATGACGGTTTTTCTGGCAGAGATGATTGCCGCCTGCGGCGTTAAAAACTTTGTTTTGCTGGGCATATCGGGCGGACTAAGCTCAACTTTAAATATAGATGACACAGTGCTTTGCACAGGCGCATTGTGCGACGACGGTACATCTAAAGATTATTTTGCGGGGGAAGTTGCCCCCGCCTCCGCCGAACTTTGTGCCGCATTAGCCGCCGTTAACGCCAAAGAAAGCGGGCTTACCTGGACTACCGACAGCATCTTCCGCGAAACTAAAGAAGAAGTGGCCCATTATGCCAAAAACGGCGTTAAAACCGTGGAGATGGAAGCCGCCCCCCTGTTTGCTTTTGCAGACTATCAAAAGCTTAACGCCGCCGCCGTGTTTGTTATAAGCGATTTACTTACAGCGCAAGATTGGAAGCCGCATAAAGTAGCGCAAAAAACAAACCGCGTCTTAACCGAAAATCTAAAGCTTATAATAAAGCTTTTGGGTTAAAACGCGGCTCTTAAATTAAACTTAAAACTTACTTTTTAACAACCTGCGCTTTTTTAAGTATGTCCCAGAATTCCTCTACAGTTTGAATTCTTTTTGCAGGGTCATCTTGTATTGCGCGGGCGACAAGGTCGTCCACTTCTTTAGGTATCGTATTGGAAAATTCCGACGGAGGAACAACCCTTTTTGTATTTATATCAAAGCCTTTAACGCTCCACGGCACTTGGCCCACAAGCGCTTCGTACAGGCAAACGCCGAGAGAATAAATATCTGATTGCCTGGTCATAAATCCTTTTTGCTGCTCGGGCGACATATAAGCAGGCGTACCTGCCACAGTGCGGGAATCCGTCTGTTTGCCGTCGGCAACTTTTTTGGCGACGCCAAAGTCCATCACCTTTGCTATGCCTGTGTCGGAAATCATAATATTACCCGGTTTTAAGTCGCAATGCACAATATCATTGGCATGGGCGAAACTTAAACCTTTGCATACAGAGCCGAAAATTTCCTTAACTTCTTCAAACGGAATATAGCTGTCTATATCAAGTCTGGTTTCAAGCGTTTGGCCCTCTACATATTCAAATACAAGGTAAAGGCTGTTGGTGGTTTCTATAACTGTATAAATTTCCACTATGCACGGGTGGTGCAGCATGGCAACCATACGCGCTTCCGACAAAAACTGCTCGCGCACGTAATTGCTTTTTAAAAGTTCGGGTTTAATACGTTTTACGGCCACCTTGCGCTTAAGCACATTGTCGTAAGCCTCGTAAACCTTACCCATACCGCCTTCGCCCACCATGCGGATAAAGTGATATTGCTCTTTAATATTAACTTCTTTAAGGCGTTTGTCGTGATCTTCGTGCGGGCGGGTGATTGCGCCGCGGTAGCGGAACATCATAAAAAGAATAATAACGGTTACAACACAAATTACATATACCAAAAACCAAGGCGGCAAAACCGACTGTTTTGATTTTTGGGCTGATTTCCTTTCCGCCAATTCCGCTGTTTTGGTTTTTAAAATAGTATCTTTAACGCTTTGCGCGCGGGAGGCCTTAGGGTTAAGTTTAAGCGCGGTATCAATATCTTCCGTAGCGCGCAGATAATCGCCTTTTTTATAATAAACAAAGCCGCGCGTTGTATAGGCTTCTACGTCGGAAGGACGCTTGGCTATCGCTTGCGAGGCATAGTAAAGGGCATTATCAAAATCTTCAAGTTTTTCGTACGAAAAAGCTAAAGCGGTATATACGCGCGGGTCGTCAACATTCTTATTTAAAAGTTCTAAGGCCAAGTCGCGCGCGGCAACATAATTTGTTTTTACCATTTCGGCTTGCACAAGGTCTAATTGGGCATTTACATCTTGGGGGAAAGCCTTTTCCTCCTGCGCGGAAGAGGAGCCTGCGGTATAACGACCCTCAATAATAATAGGCTTCGTTCCCTGTTGGGCAGGGCAAAGTGTAATAAGAAAGCAGGCTAAAACGGAAAGGAGGATACGTTTCATAATTATAGTTATATGTTAATATAAAAATTTGTTTATTACAATATAAATTATAGGGGAAAGCGCTTTTAAATCAATGGACTTAAGCTTATTTTACCCCTGCGACAGCAAATAAATTGCACAATCGCCCGCCAAATTTCTATTATATTTATTATGGAAGGAATAATAATATCTCTGGCCGCGCTAGTATTTTTGGCCCACTTGTTTTCCGCATTATTTGTCAAAACCCGTATGCCTGAGGTTTTGCCGCTTATGGTGCTGGGCATTATTTTAGGCCCTGTTTTAAATTTGGTTACCCAGTCGGACTTTGGTATGGTGGACCAGGTTTTTACCAGAATTTTGCTTATAGTAATTTTGTTTGAAAGCGGCCTTGGCATAAAAATATCGCAAATAAAAACCACCTTTGCGCAAACCTCAAAAATTACATTGGTCAGCTTTATAATAGTCGTTGCCGCAGTAACTTTTGCCGCAAAACTTATTTTGGGCTTAAATTGGATTTACGCCGTAATTTTAGGCGGTATTTTGGCAGATAACTCGTTTGCTATCATAATACCGCTTATAGCCAAACTTAATATATCGCAAAAAATTAAAACCGTGCTGATGATGGAATCCACCTTAAACGGCGTTATTGCCATTATAGTAACCATAACGCTTATTGATATGGCTAAAATAAACTCCTTCGCGCCCAGTATGATAGCCGCAAAAATAATATATACATTTTTAATCTCCGTAGCGGTGGGTAGCGCGGCTGCCGTGTTTTGGACGACGGTATTAAACAAAATAAGAAAACTGCAAAACAGCATTTTTTTGACGATAGCTTTTGTTATGGTTGTATATTCCGTTTGCGAAAGTTTGGGGTCGGACGGGTCCATAGGCGCGTTTGTTTTCGGCATAGTTGCGGGCAATATAAGAATTATCAAAAAACTCGGCTGGCTTAACTTTTTGGAACGCTACACAATAAGCGTAAAAGGTAAAAGCTTTAACGAGGTGGAAAAGAGCTTTTTTAGCGAAGTTGTGTTTATTT
>JAEXBW010000075.1 GCA_023393825.1 Elusimicrobiota bacterium
TCGCGTCTGTGGTTGCGGATAGAGCCTGATGCCAACTCCGTCCCGTTAAGCACCATATCAAATTGATACGAGCGCACGGCAAGCGGGTTAGTATCCAAAAGCGGTATATCTTCCTCCACGGGGGCGGTAAAGGGGTTATGCGCGGCGTCGTAGCGGTCTTCCTCCGCAATGTACTCTAACAAGGGGAAGTTGACAACCCACATAGGCGCCCATTTTGTAAGCGGTTTAAGTTCCAAAAATTTAATAAGCTCTTTGCGCAACGCACCCATAAATAAAGCGCACGGCGTGGGCTTATCGGTGCCGATGAAAACCGTGTCGCCCTCGGCCGTTTTAAGCGCGGCAGAAAGTGCGGACAGTTCCCCCTCCGTAAAAAACTTAACGGCGGAGCCTTCAAACTTGCCGCCTTTAAACTTAAGCGTAACAAGGCCTTTTGCACCGTTGGCTTTAACAAGGTCTGTAAGTTTATCGGTAACGCCGCGGGTAAATTTAGCTTCCTGCCCGTCGGCCTTTAACGCGCGGATAACGCCGCCTGCGGCAATGCTTTCCGCAAAAACCTTAAAGGTTGATGCTTTAAAAATTTCCGTAATATCGCTGATTTCCATACCAAAGCGCATATCTGGCTTATCGCTGCCGAAGCGGAGCAAAGCCTCTTGATACGGCAAGCGCAGGAAAGGCGTTTGTATGGTTTCGCCGACGGAGGCAAACACTTCCTTCATCAACCCTTCGCCGACTGAAAAAATATCGTCAAGGTTTACAAAGGACATTTCCGTATCAATCTGCGTGTGTTCGGGCTGACGGTCCGCGCGGAGGTCCTCGTCGCGGAAAGCGCGTGCCAGCTGGAAGTATCTGTCTATGCCGCTTGCCATAAGCGTCTGCTTAAACATTTGCGGCGATTGCGGCAAAGCGTAAAATTTATTTTTATGCACGCGGGACGGCACAAGGTAATCGCGCGCGCCTTCGGGCGTGGAGCGGGTTAAGATTGGGGTTTCAATTTCCAAAAAACCGTTTTTATCAAAGTAATTTCTGGTTACCTGCGCGACGCGGTGGCGCAAAGTAAGGTTATGCACCATTCTGGGCGTGCGTAAATCAAGGTAGCGGTATTTTAAGCGGATATCTTCCGATATATTTTTTTCATCATCAATGCCGAACGGCAATGGAACGCAGGTGTTTAAAAGTTCCACTTCCGCGGCAATAACTTCCACCCCGCCCGTCGGGATATTTTTGTTTACATAACCTTCTTTACGCGCGGCAACCGCGCCAGTTATGCAAACAACGTATTCGTTTCTTAAGTCGGAGGCAGCCTCAAAAGCGGTTTTGTTGGACGGCTCTACAACAATTTGCACAAAGCCTGTTCTATCTCTTAAATCCAAAAATAAAACGCCGCCGTGGTTGCGGTAGCTGTGTACCCAGCCGCATAAAATTTGCGTCGTACCGATAAGTTGCGGAGTGATATTACCGCAGTAGTTTGTTCTTTTCATAATTCACCTGTCAAATATTTTTTACGGCTTCAATAACCTGAGAAAGCGGATAAGTTTTTTGCTCGCCCGTTTTCAAATCTTTTATTACGACTGATGATGTTTCCAACTCGCTGGTGCCGATAATAGCGGCTAAAGTTGCGCCTGTTTTGTCGGATTGCTTCATCTGCCCTTTTATGTTTTTGTCAAACAATCCGCCCTCAACGGCAATGCCGTTTTGGCGGAAATCCTGCATAAGGTTAAAGGCTGTTAAATCGCAAGATTTATCCATTGACACAACAAAAACTTTTTTGCGCTGTTCCTGCGCCACGGGGCCGCGCGCCGCAACTGTGCGTTCCGCGCCTAATGCCCAGCCGATAGCTGGTATCTGCGGGCCGCCCATACTTTTAATAAGCCCGTCGTAACGACCGCCGCCCGCAATTGCGTTTTGCGCGGTGTTGCCCGCCTGAAATTCAAACACGGTTCTTGTGTAATAATCAAGCCCGCGCACTAATGACGGGTCTTCCTCAAAATCTATTTTGCCTTTTAATAATTCTTTTACCTGCTCGTAATGTTCCACACAGGCGGGGCAAAGTTGCTGTTTGGGCGCGGTTTGTTTAAATCTGTCGCCGTCAATTTTGCAGTCAAGCACGCGCAAAGGATTGCGCTCTAATCTGTCCTGACACCTTTCGCAAAGCGTATCTTTAGACGAGGAAAGGAAGTCTATTAACTGCTGTCTGTAGGCGGGGCGGCATTCTGCGCAACCCAGCGAATTTATTTTTACTTTATAAGTATTTACGCCGAAAGCTTTAACAATATCTTTAAGTAAAAGTATTGCCTGCGCGTCGGCCGCGGGCGAACCGTTGCCCAAAAATTCCGCGCCAATTTGTTCAAATTCTCTGTAGCGGCCCGCCTGAGGACGTTCCGCACGGAACATATTACCGATATAAAAAAAGCTTTGCACGGGCGATGCTTGCGTAAAATTATTTTCTATATAAGCGCGCGCAACACCCGGTGTGCCTTCGGGGCGGAGGGCAAGCGTGCGTCCGCCTGCGTCTTCAAAAGCATACATTTCTTTTTGTACAATATCTGTACTGTCGCCCGTGGATTTTACAAATAATTCTTTAAGTTCCACAGTCGGTATACGCAGCTCTGTAACGCCGTACAGCGCAAACATTTCGCGCGCTGCGGCTTCAAGCTTGGTTAGTGCTTCGGCATCAGCGCCGAACACATCTCTAAATCCTCTGACTAATTTTGACATAAAAATATTTTAGCATTTTATCTTGACGCGGAAAATGGTATAATATTTTTGTTATGGGCGTGTAGCTCAGTTGGGAGAGCGCTTCGTTCGCAACGAAGAGGTCGTCGGTTCGATCCCGATCACGTCCACTTTCCGATTTCTTTTTTATATCAGCAGTTAAGAAGGTGCAAATATGTCAAAAGTATATATTTCGGATATAGGCAAACATTTAGGACAAACAGTAACCCTGAAAGGGTGGCTTTACAACAAAAGATCCAGCGGCAAGCTGGTTTTTTTACAGCTGCGCGACGGTACGGGCATTATTCAATGCGTCGTTTTTAAAGGCGACGTAACTGAAGAAGTTTTTAATCTGTCCGACGGCCTTACGCAGGAATCTTCCATAACCGTAACGGGCGTTGTAAAAGAAGATAAACGCTCCCCCCTCGGTTTTGAGCTTGGCGTAAAAGATGTTACGCTTATACAAGCCGCAAAAGATTATCCCATTTCCAATAAAGAACACGGTACCGCATTTTTGATGGATAACAGACACCTTTGGCTGCGTTCCAGCAGACAGGTTGCCATCTTAAAAATAAGGGACGAAATTATTTTTGCAATCCGCGAGTACTTCCGCAACAACGGTTTTACTTTGGTGGATTCCCCCATATTAACCCCCGCCGCGTGCGAGGGGACAAGCACACTTTTTGAGACAGATTACTTTGACCAGAAAGCTTATTTATCCCAAAGCGGGCAGTTGTATGCCGAAGCGGGCGCAATGGCGCTGGGTAAAGTATATTGCTTTGGGCCTACATTCCGCGCGGAAAAATCTAAAACCCGCAGACATTTGACGGAATTTTGGATGGTAGAGCCTGAAGTCGCCTTTAACGATTTAGACGACGATATGGACTTGGCGGAAGATTTTATCTGCTACATAGTCCAAAAAGTTTTACAGAACAGACAAGCCGAACTTAAAATTTTAGAGCGCGATATAACAAAGCTGGAAAATATTAAAAAACCTTTCCCGCGTATTTCTTATACCGAAGCTATTGAAATTTTAAATAAAAAAGGCAACCCGACGGAATGGGGCGGAGATATTGGCGGCGACGAAGAAACCGTAATATCGCAGAACTTTGACAGACCCGTTATGATACACCGCTACCCCGCGGCCATAAAAGCTTTTTATATGAAGCGCGACCCGCAAGACGCCAAACTTGCACTTGCCGTTGACGTTATAGGCCCCGAAGGCTATGGCGAAATTATCGGCGGCAGCGTGAGAGAAGAAAGCTATGATACCTTAGTCGCCAGAATTAAAGAACAAGGCTTACCGCCCGAAGCTTTTGACTGGTACCTTGACCTTCGCAAATACGGCAGCGTGCCGCACGCGGGTTTCGGTATGGGTATTGAAAGAATGGTAGCATGGGTTTGCGGGCTGCACCACGTCAGAGAAACGATACCGTTTGCAAGACTTATGGACAGACTTAAACCGTAAGCTTTTGCTTAAAGTAAATTTAAACCCCCGCTCTTTTTAGAACGGGGGTTTTTGTTTGGAACTAACCGTAAACCTATATAATTTGCCGTAAAAAAAATACCCTCCGCCAAAATAAAGCGAAGGGTATTTTATTTCTGTTAAGATTTATTTAGCGCAACATTTAACATCACGTTTGCCCATAGAGCAAGTTGTTTCCGTTTTAGTACACTTCAAATCTCTTACTTGGCAATAATAACCTGAGTTATTTGACTGCTTCCAGCAGTTGCCTACTATTCTGCATTGAGATTCGCACGCAAGACCGGGGACGCCCGTAGTTCCGTAGCATTGTTTAACGCAAACTTCTTTTGCAAGTTGGTCGTTAAAATCGCCCAAAGAGTAGGAGGACGGCACTATCATACTTGTTGCGGCTTGGGTACAGGTAGACGACAGGGGGCTGCTGGTATTGTAATCGTCGGAAACCAAAGTCCATGTTCCCGCCTGTCCGTAAGAACCCAAATTGCCGCCGCCTTGGCAACCGCTGTTTTGGAAGTAGTCAACACAAGTTTTTGCGGTGCCTTGGCAGGTATAGCTGGTGGAAGAGGCATTGCAGGTATCGCTTGATTGTATTTGTGAAAGACTCATATACCCCGCCTGTACGCTTGTACCGTATGTGTCCGTGCAAGCGGAAGGCATAACGCAGGCGCTGCCATTCCATGTATAACCGGAGTTGCCTACACAAGTACTCCATTGACAGTCGGATTGACAAGTTTTTGTGCAATATTGGCTGGCGCCGCAATATTCCGTTGCGCCGGGGGCTGCCCCGCCCGAGCATGTGCAACTGGGCCCGCCGTTGCCCTTGCAAGCGAGCAGATTATATGAAACATCTTGGCCAAAAGCATTTTTTGCGCTAACGCTGCGCCATTCTAAATTGCAATTAGGGTTTGGGATTGCAATGCCGTCCACATAAATAGTGCCGGTGCCTACGTCTAACTTTCTTGTTGGCATATTAAGATTGGTGGCCTGAACCGCAACCGCGCCCGCAGATGAATTAGCCAATATATTGCCATTGGCCTGCGCAACGCCCGCTACGGTAAGTTTACTTTTTACGGCAATAGTAGCAGGATTAGAAGAATATACAGAACCTTTTACCACAACAGGCTTGCCAAAGGTAAGCTTTCTGGTATCAAGGGTAAATTTAGAACTGTTCGCCTTAAGCGTTTTGGCGGAAACATTGCCGATATCCTGAGCCAAAGCCGTGACGGATTTAGTTGTAATCTTATCATAAGACCCCGTTTTAACAGGGACATAAGATATAGTGTTAATGTTTTGCGCATTTGATAAAACGCACAAAACAGTAATGGCGAAGAAAAACAAACTTAAAGTCTTAATTTTCATAAAAGTTCCTTTGTGCTGATAAAAATTACAAAACCATATCCACACACTAAGCGAAGTAAATCCATATCATCTTGATTATACCTAAATAAAATAAAAAATTTAAGTAAATATCAACTGATTTATGCAGTCTAAAAACAAAATAGCCCGCAATAGATATGTTCTTATTGTAGCAGAGGTTCTTTATTTATACAAGAGGGCGGCAGATATATGT
>JAEXBW010000095.1 GCA_023393825.1 Elusimicrobiota bacterium
ACCAATAAAAAATGCCCAGTACAGGGATTGAACCTGTGACCTTTCCCATGTCAAGGGAACGCGCTACCGCTGCGCCAACTGGGCTTTAAAACATTAAAAATTTGTACTCAAATTTACAACTTATATAAATATTATACAAAAAATTAAAAGTATATATCCAAAGCGTCTATCCTTTTATTGTCCTGTGTATATACGCGCAGGGATAATTTTCTGTCTACAATTTGTATGTGCGCAAAGTGCGGAACATTAAAATATTTCGCGCTCCAGTTATTGTCGTAAGAGGCTTGCTCAAAAAACTTTCCGCCGCCGCCTATCGTTATATATGTGGGGCCTGCGCCAGCCGCCGCGCTTGCTACTATCGGCTTTGTCCTTTCGTATGCGCCTTGGCGGCCTTGTATAACCAAATTAACTTTTTGCGCGTCAAACAAAGGGCCTAAAACGCGGCTTAAGCGGTCCTCTGTTTCCCCGCTGGAGTAAACGGGGTGATGCATAACAACTATCTTCCATTTACCCATTTCCGCAGTGGCAAGTGTTTGCCTTAACCAAACATATTGCGCGGAATCTTTTGTAAGTTCCGGCGCGGCGGCTGCACCATAAAGATTATTTGTATCAATAAAAACTATTCTCGCGTTTGCGGTATCTATATAATAATAATTCGGCGTGCCTTTGCTCCACGGCATGGAGTGGATTTTCTTAAAATTATTATTTAAAAAGTTTAAGCCCGCTTTCCCTTTTCTCTCCGCGCCGTATTCGTCCTCACCAAGCGCTAAAAGTACGGGATTTGTCCTTAAAATTCTGCGGTAGGGGCTAAAAAAGTCGCTGTCTTCCTGCTCGTTAAGCCCTGTGGCGGAAATATTGCCCGTATGCACAATAAAGTCCGATTCATAAGAAGACATAGCCTGCGCCATTCTTGCCTTAATATCGTAATTATCTTTATCTTCGGGGTTGGCGGTATTGCCTATAACCAAAAAATTAACTATTTTGCGCTCTGGCGTAAAAAGTGTTTTAAAGGACCCTTCTATCGGGTTTTGTACGCCGTTGCCTGCATTATTTTCCACATATATTCTGTAACAAAATTGCGTGTTGGGTATAAGCCCGTGCAAGGCTAAAGTGTGATATTTTCTTTTAGGGGAAACAGCCATTATTTGCGAGCAGTTGCCCTCAGGCCCGTACTCAACCCAGCAAGGGGCGGGGGTATCTGTGGCCCAGCGCAATACTACGCTGGTTTGCTGCGGGTCTTCAATATAAGGCCCGCGCTCCACAATAGCTGCGTTTAAAGAGCAGGCGGCAAAAATTAAGGCTGCGGATAAAAAATTTTTCATAAATTAATTCTACAAAATTTAGGCGAAAATACCGCGCGCCCGCATATAGCAAAGCGTGCGGCGGAAAATAAAATTTTCTATTTCTCTATTTTTTGCTATTCTTTTTATATATGAAAAAACTTTTATTTTCCGCCGTTGTACTAACACTATCCTGCCTCTCTGCTTTTGCTTTTGAGGTTGCAGATAACCACACTTATAATTCTTCTTTTTGGAAGAATAATGTATCCGTGTCCGTGCGTCCCGTTTATGCGCTTACTTTCGGTGCGGAATTTGATATAGCCGAACACAAAAATTTTGATAATCATATTTACGCCGTCCGCCTGCCCGTAAGCTTGCGCAGCAATGAATACGGCGTTATAGTTAAGCCTTTTTGGTACCCCGATAATGCCAACGGCGCAAAAGCCGCAGGCGGTAAAATTATGTTTGTAGCCGGCGTTAACAGGGACGAGATTTCCCAAATGTCCTCCCAAGCTTTTGTGGGGGCGGGTTTTGCGGCCCAAAAGGCTGATTTGCTTAAAAACGGTACCGTTGAGCAAAATAAAGATTTTTACCAGCTTGCCTACGAAATCGGCGCTACATATAACTTTTTTAATCAATACAGTTTTGATATCAGCGGCAATGCCTATCAATATCTTTCGGGTATAGAAGGCGTGGATAGCTATGGCGGCGTTATGAACCAGCAGGAACTTGCCGACCTTGGCACGTTGGACTATGTGCTTGCCCTGCCCAAGGGTTCTGCGGGCTTAAAAATAAAATGGTTTTCCTCTATTAATAATTCCGAAAATTATATATCCTATAAATACATTGATTTCTTCACACAAGATGCTGTTCACTCTTTAATGTTAGGGTCTAATTTACGCGTCAGCGAAAATGTATACTTTAACATCGCTTATAATCATTTGTTCGAGCAAGGCTCCGACAAAGATATATACGGCGGCGGGATTATGCTAAGATTTTAGTTAAGGGGTATGTATGCAGGAAGATAAAGAGAAAGACGCAAAAGTTCAAAAGGACCCTGCTTCAAGGGTGCTGTCTTTGGTGTCGCATAAACTTAAAACGCCGCTATCCATTATAAACGGATATACAGAGGCTATCCTTTCGCAGTCCAAACCGGATGAAATGTCCTCCTTCACCCAAAAAGCTTTGCAGGATATAAATAAACAAGGGGAAAAACTTGCCCTGCTTGTAGATAAGCTTGTACGCTTTTCCAGCGTCAGCAGTCTTACCGCTGCCGATACAAAAAAAGATTCAATATCCGTCCGCCCGCTTTTTAGCGCGGTGTCTGCCAAATGCGTGATGAGAGATGACTCCTTAAATATTATGTCCTCAGACGACACAATACGCCGTCGCGGCCCTGCCATAGAAATTAAATGCGAACCTGAAGTAAAAATCTTTGCCGATAACGCTCTGGTTGCAATAGCTGTTGAAGAACTTTTGGACAATGCCATAAAGTTTAATAATAATGTGGTCAAAAAAATAAGAATGTTTTACTATGAAGAAAACGGTAAAGACGTTCTTGCCGTGGCAGATAACGGCGTCGGCATTAAAGAAGAAGACATTAATAAAATATTTGAAAAATTCTATCAGGTTGACGATTTTTTTACGGGGCAGATAGAGGGCTGGGGTTTGGGCCTTGCTTTGGTTAAAAGAATTATGAACCTTCATAACGGTACTATTTCCGTGCGTTCGCAGCACGGCATAGGCACTATAATATCGTTGAGATTTCCCAAAAAATGACGCAAGATATGGAACAGCAATTACAGCAGATGTTGAGCGAAGTTGAAAACTCTAAAGATAAGCTTAGGCTTATCAACAATAATTTGCGCCTTTTTTACGACAGGCTGGAAGTGATAGCAAAGCAGCACAAAAGACGCCAGCCCGTAACAGACGCTTCCTTTCAAGAGGAATTCCGCGCCGCCGTTGCAGAGCTTAAAACCTTAAGCGACGCCAGTCAGGATTTTTGGCACGAAACCCGCAAAATGTATAACAGCAGCGACAAGGCAAAACTTATCGGGGATAACCGCATTTTGGTTAAACAAATAAGCATAGCCGCACTTGCCTTTACCCGCCAGACCGACGAGCTTTTTACCATATTCAAAAACCTCCAAACATTAGGCAAAGATGTTCCTTTAAGGCTAAACTGGTTTATATTGGAATATTGTTGCGAAGATTTATTTAAGATAACAAACCGCATTTTATTTATGACGCGCGATATGGAGAAGCATTATGAATGAAGCCCCCACCCCTAAGGAAGTTTTATCCGCCGTCGTCAATAAAGGCGGCAGCGTTGATATATACGGCAAAATCAATACGCTCTGCCTTATTGTCATAGCGTCCGTAAGTATAACTTTAGCGCTTATTTACACAAAAACAATTCTTATCCCGCTTGTTATATCAACCTTTGTTTACACCATGATAACGCCTGTAATAAGGTATATAAAGTTCAAGTTCCGCCTGCCCAAATGGTTGGCTATAATAATAGCCGCCGCGCTGGTGTTAACGCCGCTTGTTCTTATGACGGTATATTTATTTTACTCCGCCGCGCATTTTGTAAAGTTGGCGGTTACTTATCAGGAAAGATTGCAGGAAATTTATCAACTTTTTGTTGCCTCCGCGGGTAAATATCACATTCCCCTGCCCGAGGAATTTGCAGAGCTTACCAGCTTTCAACAGCTTGCCAGCGGCCCGTATGTAACTAATATTGTAAAAGGTTTCGGCGGCGCGGCTTTGCATATATTCTCTTATTTTATGCTTGTTATAGTTTTTGTTTTCTTTTTGCTTGTCGGCAGCGGCAGCACAAAAATAACAAATACGGTAATTAAAGAAATACAAAATAAAATTTCCGCCTATCTTTATATACACATAGTAATATCTTTGCTTACGGGTTTTTGCGTAGGCGTTGTTTTGCTTTCTACTGGGCTGGAACTGGCAATTACTTTTGCCGTGCTTACCGTAATACTTAATTTTATACCTAATGTCGGCTCGGTAATTGCCGTAATGCTGCCATTGCCGATAGCTTTTATACAATTCGGCCCCAGCGCGCAGTTTTTTGTTATTCTTGCTTTACCTGCAATCATACAGTTTACCTTGGGCAGCATACTTGAACCTAAAATGCTGGGCAATGGTATGGATTTGCACCCCGTGGCTGTTATCGGTTCGCTGGTATTTTGGGCTTTGGTGTGGGGCATCCCCGGCGCATTTTTGGCCGTTCCCATAACGGCGGCTATCCGCATAATATTAAGCAAGCTTGAACCTACCCGTCCGTTTGCGGAAATTCTCGCAGGCAGGCTGCCCAGATAGCTTTTTATAAGCGGTTTTTGATTTGACTGTAAGGCCAAAATTCTTGTATCATTTATGTAACTGAAATCAGGAGAACCAAATGAAGAATATAGTTAAGTTCGCACTCGTTTTTGCTTTAGCCGCAGGCCTTACCGCGTGCAGCAAAAACGTCAAAAAAGCACCTGCCGCAGATAACACCGCAGCAGTAACGGACGTGGCAGAAGTTTCCGCCGATGACTCCGTAAATATGCAGGATGACGATGCTTACGGCGTAAGCTTAGTTTCCGACGGATCCTCTTTAGAACCCGTATACTTTGCTTTAAACGAATACACCCTCTCCAAAGACGCTATTGCCACGGTAGAAAAGAATGCCGAAACCATTAAAGTTAAAGGCGTTACAAAAATCACCGTTGAAGGCAACTGCGACGACAGAGGCACAATCTCTTACAACATTGCCCTTGGCGACAAGAGAGCAAAAGAAGTAAAAGATTATTACGTTAAGCTCGGCATTTCCGCCGATGCCATATCCACCGTATCTTACGGCGAAGAAAAGCCTTCATGCACCGACCAAACGGAAGACTGCTGGGCTAAAAACCGCCGCTCTGACACAGTGTTAAAGTAATTTAAAAGGGAGGGAGTCTTATGAAAAATTTAAAAAGAACGCTTTTTATTTTTACGGGATTAAGCTCCCTCCTTTTCCTTACGGGCTGTTTTGCCACGCAGGACGATGTAAGCGTATTAAAAACGCAGGTATCCGCTCTTAACAAAACCTTGCAGGAAATGCAGCGCAACCAAGCCGCCTCCAGCCAACAGATGGAAAACTTGGGCGAAAAACTTACCCAGTCTTCCGAGAACCTTAAAGATTTTGATTTTAAACTTGACGCTCTTTCCGCCAAACTGGATAATATAACCAGCATGGTAACCGCCGCCGCGCAAAAGCAGACGGAATATAAAATGCTGCCAGGCGATATATTTGAAGAAGCGCAAACACAATTTGAAGCAGGCCAGTTTGACCTTGCCGTCAAAGGCTTTAACCTTTACTTAAAGTCCGCGCCAGAAGGCCAATACGCGCAAGACACATACCTTATGCTGGGCGAAAGCTATTTCAACCAGAAAGATTATCAAAGGGCGGCTGTTTCCGCCGCCACTTTACTTGACAAATACCCCGGCAGCAAACAAACCGCCGCGGCGCGCGTGCTTTACGCCAAAAGCATACTTCCGTTAAATAAAAAGGAAGAGGCTAAAACCTATTTAAAATCCGTCGTACAGGATTTTAAAGATACACCGCAGGCGGAGCAGGCAAAGAAACTTCTTGAAGGAATAAAATAACAAAATGAGATTTTTAAAACTGTTCTTGGCGGTAAGTATTTTACTGCCTTTATTTGCCTACGCCAAAGAAAGTGATGTTTACATAGGCGTAAGTTCAAAATA
>JAEXBW010000113.1 GCA_023393825.1 Elusimicrobiota bacterium
GCGTTTACATAAAAAGCAAAATCTTTGCGGGAGATATTTGCGCCGTCAATTTTAATTCTTTCTGTAACTTCGTAAATGTGGGGAGAGGTAAAAAGGCCAGTTTTGTATCCGCCTTCCGTTAGCGCAAGCGCAAGCAGCGTTGCCGTTGTACCCTTGCCGTTTGTGCCTGCCACTATGATATTTTTAAACGGAAGTTTTTGCAATCCCAGAGCCGCGGCTGTTTTTTTGACTTCGGCTAAATTGCTTTTTTTATTGCCGTGACCCCTTTGTTTTAAAATTATATTAAGGGTCTGTTTAAAAGTCATAAATTATCTGTTACGGGGTTAACTCTTTTTATTTTTGCGCCTAAGGCGTTAAGCTTTTTTTCCATAACTTCATAACCGCGGTCTATGTGATAGACGCGTTCAACTTCGCTGGTGCCTTTAGCGCAAAGGCCCGCTATAACAAGCGCCGCGCCGCCGCGTAAATCCGACGACATTACAATAGCGGGGCTAAAGTTTTTTACACCCGTTATTTTGGCTGTATTTTTATCTATGGAAATATTCGCGCCCATTCTTACAAGTTCGGGTGCGTGCATAAAACGGTTTTCAAAAATATCTTCGCTTATATCGGCAGAGCCGCTGCAAAGACACATAAGCGTCATCCAAGGCGCTTGTAAATCCGTCGCGAAACCGGGGAAAGGCGCTGTTTTTACATTGACGGGTTTTATCTTTTTTGTCTTGCTTGAAATCTTAATATAATCCGCGCCCGCTTCCACGGTAAAACCTGCTTCCGCAAGGTATTCCAAAAGTATTTCGTTATGTTCGGGTACGCAGTCTGTAACTATCACCTGCCCGCGTGTGGCGGCGGCGGCAAGAACATAAGTTCCTGTTTCTATTCTATCTGCTATAACGGTGTGGTTCATACCGCCCAAAGCTGTTTTGCCCTCTATGGCTATGCGGCCCTTTTCGTCGGTATAAACTGTTGCGCCCATAGAGTTTAATGCAAGCATAAGGTCTTGCACTTCAGGCTCGCGGGCAACATTTTCTATAATCGTTTTACCGGGTATTAAAGACGCGCACATCATAAGGTTTTGCGTTGCGCCGACGCTGGGGAAGCTTAAAATTATTTTTGCGGGGTTAAGCTTTTTACTTTTTATTACCACATTACCCTTTTCCGTAACGGCTTTTGCACCGAGCTTTTCAAAACCTCTTAAGTGAATATCTACTGGGCGCACGCCTATGGCGCAGCCGCCCGGCAAGGGGATTACGGCCTTTTTAAATCTTGCCAAAAGCGGGCCCGCCACCCAAAAACTGGCGCGCATTTGTTTTACTAAATCGTAGGAAACTGTTGTGTGGAGTTTGTGTTTTGCTTTAACGGTTATTGTGCCGTTTTCAAAGGTTACTTTTTTGCCGAGTTCTTCCAAAATTTTAACAGTTGTTCTGATATCGCGCAGATTAGGCACGCGGTTTATTACGCAGGGCTCGTCGGTAAGAAGGGTTGCCATAAGTATGGGAAGCGCGGCGTTTTTTGAACCGCTTATTTTTACCGTGCCTTTAAGTTTTGTGCCGCCTTTAATAATAAATTTATCCATTTTGGTAACCTCTGAAAGTTTTTTTATTTCTTTTGAACAAACACAAATCTTTCCACGCCCGATATGTCTTTACCGACAGAAGGTTTATGCCAACTGTCGCTTTTAAAGAATTTTACCACTTTTTCGGACTGGCCGCAGCCGATTTCTAAAGCTAAAAGCCCGTTGGAGTTAAGATGCTCGGCTGACTTTGCCGCTATACGCTTGATAATACTAAGGCCGTCCGCGCCGCCGTCTAAAGCAAGCGAAGGCTCGCATTTAACTTCGGGCGAAAGCGTGGCTATAATATCGGTAGGGATATAGGGCGGGTTGGAGATAATTAAATCGAATGTGCCTTTTATATTTGCAAATAAATCCGACTGAACAAAATCTATGCGCTTTGCCACATTAAGGTTTTGCGCGTTTTTATAGGCGACATTAAGCGCCTCTGCGGAAATATCGCCGTATGTTACACGCGAATTGTGGAACATAAAGGCAAGCGTTATGGCTATGCAGCCCGAGCCGCCGCATAAATCTAATATAGAAGCAGGCTGCTTTATTTTAAGGTTTTTTACGGACTGTTCCACAAGTTCTTCGGTTTCGGGTCTTGGGATTAAAACGGTGGGGCTGACGCTGTAAATACGGCCCATAAACTCCGCCGAGCCGATGATATGCGCAAGCGGACGGCCCGAAAGCTTTTCGTCCACTATTTTGTTAAAAAGATTTTCTTCTTTATCAAAAATAATATTTTGGCCGAAAGCGCGCACATAAGTTCTGCTTTTGTTAAGCACAAAGGCCGCGATAAGTTCGCCGTGGACATCAGCCTCGTCTATTCCTGCGGCTTCAAGTTTTTTGATGCCGTTTTCTACAAGTTGTTTTATGGTTATCATTAAGGATTAAACCGACATTTCGTTAAATTTTTCTTCCAGTCTGCGTTTGCGCAGCTGTTCTAAAATAGCGTCTATATTGCCTTCCATAATTTCTGTTATATTGTGGAAGTTTTCGTTAAGACGGTGGTCCGTTACACGGCTTTGAGGAAAGTTATAGGTGCGGATTTTTTCCGACCTGTCGCCAGTGCCTACCTGAGATTTGCGCGCGTCGTAAATTTCTTTATTCCTCTTCTCTTCTTCTATCTGATAGAGTTTGGATTTTAACATACGCATTGCTTTTTCCCTATTGGCGCCTTGGCTGCGTTCTTCGCGGCAGCTGACTACTACGCCCGTGGGTTTGTGGATAAGTCTGACGGCGGTTTCCACCTTGTTTACGTTTTGACCGCCTGCGCCGCCCGCGCGGCAGGTTTCCATTTCTATATCTGCGGGGTTAATTTGTATGTCTATATCCTGCGCTTCTGGCATTATGGCTACCGTAACGGTAGATGTATGCACGCGGCCAGAGGTTTCTGTATCGGGTACGCGCTGCACGCGGTGTGTGCCTGCTTCGTCGCGCAACCAAGAGTAAGCGCCATCACCTTTAATAAACATGCTGGCGTATTTACAGCCTTTAAGGCCTGTGGGCGTGTATTCCAAAAGTTCGGTTTTCCAGCTACGGTTTTGCGCAAAACGCTGGTAAACGCGCAAAAGTTCGGCGGCAAAAATGGCGGATTCATCCCCCCCTGCGCCGGGGCGGATTTCCAGATAAATATTTTTAGAATCGTTCGGGTCGGGCGGGATTATAAGAACGCGCAATTCTTTTAAAAGTTCGGAGGGTTTATTTTCCAAATCGGCAAGTTCCTGCGCGGCAAGGGCGGACATTTCCTTATCGGAACCGTCGGCAATAATTTCCCTTGCTTCTTTTATGGATAGTTCAACCTTTTCTATTTCCGAAATCTTTTCCACAATAGGGCCTAAAAAAGCATGCCTTTTTGTTTTTTCGCGGAAGGTATCGGCAGGCAGATCCCCGCCTGCAAGCTCCGCTTCTATTTGTTTGAACTCTTCTTTAAATTTGCCTGTATCCATAATTGCCTTCTTATAACATTTAACATTAAAATTTACTTACAAATAAGCAGACCCCCTGTTTAGGAGGGTCTGCTTAAACTGGTTTGTAAAGCTATTTTGCGTCTTTTTTGTCTGCTTTCTTGTCAGCTTTTTTAGGAGCAGCTTTAACGGGAGCCGTTGATAAAACAACTTTTTTTGTTACAACTTTTTTAACTTTGGCTTTAACTTCCGTTTTGGGCTTTCTGGCGACCATTTTGCCTTCAGTAGATGCAAACTTCTTGTTGAATTTTTCTACGCGGCCTTCCGTATCAAGCATCTTCTGTTTGCCGGTAAAGAACGGGTGGCAAGCGGAGCAGATATCAAGTTTTACGGCCTTCATTGTAGAGCGGGTTTTAAAAGTCGCGCCGCAAGCGCAGACAACGTCTACAATTTCATACTTAGGGTGTATTTTCTCTTTCATTTTCAAATTACCTCAAAATTAAATCTACTATATTGTACTATATTTGCCCTAGCGCTGTATAGATTTTTAAGCGCTAAGGCGTTAAACTTATGCTTTAGAAGCTGTTAACTTCCATCTGCTTTAAAAAGTCTTTGTTGGACTTTGTGGCAGTAAGCTTGGAAAGCAGCAAAGGCATAGCGTCAACGGAACTTAAAGGAGAAAGTATCTTGCGCATAATCCAAGATTTATTAAGTTCGTCTTCGGTCATAAGCAGGTCTTCCTTACGTGTTGATGTCTTGTTAATATCAATAGCGGGGAAGATTCTTCTGTCTGCCAATTTTCTGTCTAAGTAAATTTCGCTGTTGCCTGTACCCTTAAATTCTTCAAAAATAATTTCGTCCATTCTGCTGCCTGTTTCCACAAGAGCGGTGGCAATTATGGTTAAAGAACCGCCTTCTTCTATATTTCTTGCCGCGCCGAAAAATCTTTTAGGACGCTGCAAGGAAGTGGCTTCCAAACCGCCCGTAAGAACGCGGCCGCTGGCGGGTGTTACCGTGTTATAAGCGCGGGCAAGGCGGGTGATGGAGTCAAGCAAGATAACAACGTCTTTGCCGTTTTCCACGCCGCGTTTGGCTTTTTCCAAAACCATTTCCGCAACTTGTACGTGGCGTTCTGCGGGTTCGTCAAAGGTAGAGGCTATAACTTCCCCTTTTACATTGCGGCTCATATCGGTAACTTCTTCGGGGCGTTCGTCAATAAGAAGCACAAGAAGCTCAATATCTTTATGGTTGGTGGTAAGCGAGTTTGCAAGGCTTTGCATCATTACCGTTTTACCCGTTTTGGGCGCGGCAACGATAAGCGCGCGCTGGCCCTTGCCGATAGGCGCCATTAAGTCTATAACCCTTTGCGTAAGGTCGTTTTTATTAACCTCAAGCGTAAAGCGGCTGTTGGGGTGAAGCGGGGTTAAGTTTTCAAACAAAGGTCTGTTATAAATATTTTCCGCTTCAATATCGTTAACTTTTTGCACTTGGAGCATGGCGAAAAATCTTTCGCTGTCTTTGGGCGGGCGGATTAAACCTTCTATCTTGTCGCCCTTTCTAAGGCCGAAGCGTTTGATTTGCGAGGGAGAAACGTAAATATCTTCCGCGCCTGCGAGGTAATTGTTTTCTTCCGAGCGTAAAAAGCCAAATCCGTCGGGCAAAATTTCCAAAACGCCGCCGCCGTAGACGGAACCGTTTTGTTTGGCCTGCACGGCTATAATTTTGCCGATAAGCTGCTGTTTTCTGAGGCCTGAAATATCTTCAATATTGTAATTTACCGCAAGTTTTGTAAGTTCCGCAACGCTTAATTTTGTTAAGGCTCTGGCGTCCATAGGCTTACCGCCGTTGGCTTTATTGCCATTGCCGTTTCCGTTGCCATTTCCATTACCGTTTTGCCCGTTACCGTTATATCCGTTTACGGGCGCGGCGGGAGCATTGTTTACCGCTTGGACAACTGTTGCAGGCGCTTCAAGCGCTACCGTAGCCGGCGCGGGCGAGGGGGCGACTTCCGCCTGAGGCGCGCTTTGTTCGGGTTGAACTTCCGTCTGAGGAGCGGGTTGAACGACTTCCTGCTCTTTAGCCGCTTCCTGTGCGAGTCTTGCGGGCGCTGCCGCTGCCGCTAAGGCGGCAAGTGCTGCTGCTTCCTGCTGTTTAGCCGCGTTTCTTTTTGCGGCGGCTTTTTCTCTTGTTGATGACTTTACTTCTTTGTTGTCCATATTTATCCTCGTATTTACTTTTTTAAACTTGAGTAAAACTTTTTAATTTTAACTTCCAAATCTTCTAACTGCGCGTCATTTTCTAACACGACAGCCGCTTTTTTTATTTTTTCTTCCTGCGGCATTTGGGAAGAGTCCCTTTTTTTAAAATCCCCCTCGCTAAGCCCGCGCG
>JAEXBW010000027.1 GCA_023393825.1 Elusimicrobiota bacterium
TATATTAAAATTGATGCCCTTTTCCGCCGCAAAGCGCAGCAGGCAGAGGAACAAAACAAAAACCAAAAACATCCAGCTGTAATTGCACGCGCCGCCAATCCAAAACAAAGTATTATCAGGCACGGCCGCGCAAAAAACGGACATAAGCATAATAAGAGCGAAGGGATAAAAATCTTTGCGGGATTTAAAATCGGGCAGGCGAAGATAAACCAAAAAGAAAATTGCAAAAATTAAGGCCAGTTGCACAAGCGGATTTAAAATTAAAAACAGCCATTTGCCCGACCATAAAATAATATTATTAAACAAAAGCCCTATTCTGGGATTGCGGACAAGGTAAGAGGTTAAAAATATTGCAATAGCGTCGCCGAAGGTGGGGGCGGTAAGCGTGTATTCGTCGCCGCCGTAAGGGTAGAGATAAGAGAAAATAAAAATAAACGCGCAGTAAGCGGCGCAAAGCGCGCCCCAAAGTATATAGTTATTTTTATATTTTGCTTCCGTCATATTCAATCTCTGCCAACGGGGAAGATTCCTTTATTATATAAGCGGGGCGGCGTTTGGCTTCCGCAAAAATTCTGCCTATATATTCGCCCAGTACGCCGATGGAGATAAGCTGTACCCCGCCGAAAAATAAAATAAGTACCGCTAAAGAAGCATACCCGGGGACATCTTTACCGTATAAGAAAACTTTTAAAATAATCCACGCGGCGTATACAAAACTGAGCATAGCCACAAGCGCGCCAAAGTATGTCCACAGCCTTAAGGGCAGCGTGCTGGCGTTGAAAATACCGTCTAAGGCAAAGTTCCATAACTTCCAGTAAGACCACTTTGTTGTACCCGCGCTGCGTTTGGGGCGGGTATATTCCACGCCGATACTTTTAAAGCCGACCCAGTTAAAAAGGCCTTTCATAAAAAGGGTATTTTCGTCTATCTTTTTTATTGCGGCAAGAACTTTAGCGTTCAGTAAACGAAAGTCGCCCGTATTGTGCGGCAGGGGGCGCGGCGCAAAAATATTATGTATTTTGTAAAAACTTTCGGAAACAAATTTCTTTATAAACCCGTCTGAACTTCTGTCCGCGCGTATGCCATAAACCATATCGTAACCTTCTTTCCATTTTGCAACAAAGTCGGCTATTACGGCGGGCGGGTCCTGCAAATCTATGTCCATAGGCACAACGCTTTTTGCGTGTGTGTTTTGAAGTCCGCACAGCAGGGCGGCTTCCTTACCGAAGTTTCTTGAAAGGCTTATATATTTTACGGCGGGGTTTTTGGCTGCATGCGCCTTTAAAACTTCAAGGGTATTATCTTTGCTGCCGTCGTCAACAAAAAGGTAACCGTAATCAAGCCCCAATTTTTTAAGTTCAGGCTCTACGGCTTTAAAAAATAAATCTATCGCTTCCTGCTCGTTATAGACGGGAACTAATATTATTAAATCTTTCATTTTATAATCCTTTAATATGAAAAAGCTTTTCTATTGGGATATTATATATAAATTTACAAATTCTATTTAAGATATACGCCAAAGTGTTTTTTTATAATTTCCGGCTTAAACTCCGTATAGTCCAAAAAGAATATTGTTAAATTTTTCGTAGGCCCGGCCATAGGTTTTATTTTATTTACATAAGCGGCAGGCTGGCCTTTTGACACGGCATTTGCTGCCGCTGACTTAATGGCGGCGTCTTGGCGGTAAAGGTCAGCGTAAGGCAGGGTAAATAGCGGAAGATAGGCAATCATTGCTGCAAACAAGGGAATAAAAACAATTTTATAAATATCCGTTTTAAAGGTTTCGTTTATATATTTTAAAAAGAAAACAAAAGAAAGCATAAAGAAAACCGATGCGGAATAAAAAGCTCTTTCAGGCGGGCGGGGCGCAAGAAACAAGACAAAGGCAAGTATTGCGGCGGTGGCAAAACAAAGCAGGCTTAACAGCAGGTTTTTATCTTTTAAACGGTTGTAGGCAGAGTTTTTGTCAAAATAAGCCAAAGGCAGGGCTATGGCTAGAATAGCAGGGGTATAAAAAGTAGCAGCAATAAGATCTTGTATGTGATTAATGTGCATAAAAAGTTTTTGCGTTAAGGGCAGGTTTACAAAACCGGCAAATTCCCAAAAGTTTGCTCTGTTGTAAGAGCCGTTAGCGCTAAAAAGCAGAACCGCGCCTATGGCCGTGGCGGCAAAAACCCAATAAAACCAAGGTTGCATTTTAAGTCTTTTATAACGGGCGTAAAGCCAAAATCCGCTCATAATAAGCAGGGCCATTGGGCTGTTATTTTCGTTGCTCATGCCGATAAAGAAGCCTATGATAAGAGCAATAATTTTTACAAGGAGTATATTTGGAAGAATATTTTTATTTTCCGCCAGATGGCGCAGTCCGCATAAAAGCAGCATAAATGGAAGCAGCGCCCAACTGTAATTACAAGCGCCGCCGATCCAAAATAAAGTATTATCAGGCGCGCTTACTGCAAATAAAGCGAATATTGCAAGCAGGGAGAAGGGGATAATATCTTTTATCTCTTTAAAATCAGGCAGACGGAGAAAGACAAAATAAAACTCTGCAAGTACAAGAGAAAGCTGCACTAAAGGATTTAAAATTAAAAAGGACCACTTGCCAAAATACAAAATTAAGCTTGCCGCCAAAAGGCCTATTCTGGGATTCCATAATTGATAGGAAAGGAAATACTCGTATAAAACTTCTTTAACGGAGGAGTATGTGTAAAGATATTCGTCTTCTGTATACGGATAGAGGTAGGAAAATACAAAAACGGCAATCAGGAACAAGGCGCAAATTGATGTCCAAAGAACATATCTTTTATTTATTTTGTGCATATAATCCCCGATTTATTTATCTTCTTTATCAAAATGTGTCATAAAAAGATGACCGAAAAGAAAAACAAAAAATCCTTTTTTCTTTTTATTATTTGTTTCCTTTTCTCTTCTTTCTTTCTTTTCTTCTATTACGTTTTTAGTCTCGGAAATAGTTTTTTCTATAGCTTCTTTAAAATCCGGTATCAGGTGGCGCACAAGGGATAAAAAGATATTCTTTTGCCTTAACTGGTATTCAAGCTGCTGTATGCTTTGCGGCGGTTCTTCTTCCCATGGTTCGTCGTCGGATAAATCTTTTACAAAGTTAAATTTTTGTTTTGCAAACACGCTTCTCTGCCCCGTTACCAAAAAGCTTAATATGCACGATACAGCGGCGTAAGGCGCAATAGTCGCGCCGAAAAGTTCAATAGCCATAACGCTAGCGGCCAGCGGTGTATTAGCCACGCCAGCCAGCACGCTTACCAACCCCAAAGCCGCAAATGTTATGGGATTTAGGCCTGTTATCTGCGCAAAAAAGCTG
The DNA here is from genome assembly GCA_023393825.1 of Elusimicrobiota bacterium. GTDB lineage: Bacteria > Elusimicrobiota > Elusimicrobia > Elusimicrobiales > Elusimicrobiaceae > Proelusimicrobium. Next base: position 3,338 of record JAEXBW010000027.1, read on the forward strand.
CCCGCGTGCGCGCCGATAAAAAACACTGGCGTTATAATGCCGCCCACGCCGCCCGCGGCAAAAGTAACTGCGGTTGTAAGCATTTTAAAGAGAAAGGCAAAGGTATCTGCAGGGCCGCCCGCCAAAACAGCTTCTACTTGGTCCATGCCGAGCCCCAGATATATGGGCGATGTAAGCAAAGCTATAAAAACTACCAGCGCGCCGCCCGTAAAACATTTTAAAAAGGGGGAAAAACGAAGAGAGATAAAGCGAAATATTATTTTAGCCAGCTTCATAATTTCTATAAATAAAAGCGACACAAGGCCAAAAAATAAGCCCGCCGCCATAACCTGCAAAAGTGAACTGTCTATATTAAGCGCTTTAAGTGCGAGGGGGTGGTAAAGATATTCCACGCCCATCATATGCGTTACCTGAAAGGAAGTTATACCCGCTATAAACGCGGGGAACATAACCTCGTAAAAAACTTTGCCTACGCTTAAAACTTCCAAACCGAAAAGCGCGCCCGATATCGGCACGCCGAACACGCCCGCAAAGCCAGCGCTTACGCCGCAAATCATAAGCTTGCGTCTTTCGTTGGGGTTAAAGTTAAAAAATTTGGAAAAGAAGGAAGCCACGCCCGCGCCCACGTCGGCACAAGGCGCTTCTTTACCCGCAGAACCGCCCGCGGAAATTGTTATTATAGGCAAAAAGAAAGCCTTTGCGGCGGATATAACCGATATAGGTTTGCGCGCGTTGATGCGCGCTATTGCGGCGTCTGTGGAGTAGTCTGTATCCTGCTCGGCTATTTTGCGCGCAAGGATGTGAACTATATAAAAAGCGAAGGGCATTACAAAAAAGTAATACGGCACCTTGTTTGTAACGCCCACGCTTACACTTAAAAGTTTTAAAAAGAAAGAGTTAAATATACCTACAACGATGCCTATAAAAGTAGAAGCCAGAAACCACTTTAGAATATTAAAAAAGGCAATTTTTTTTCTTAATAAAAACTCTGTCTTCATCTCTTATATATTACGCAGCAACATAAGGCCGAGGCCCAAAAACACGAGAGAGAGCAATATTTTGGCCACGCCTAAGTGCTTTTTAAAGAAGTTATTTATCCCTTCCGATTTATAACCCACTGCGGAGAGGATAAAAACAGAAAGCAACGGCAAAATAAACATTACGTTATACACAAGTAACATTGCGGTTGCCTGAAGGCGGAAGGCAGGGTCTTTCATAATAAGCACGATGGTAGGGATATAAACTTGCCCCGTGCAAACTGCTTCAACCAAAGAAACTATAAAACCTACCGCCAGAGAGGCTATTACAAGTCTTACGGGGTGGCGTTCTTCTTTATTTCTTAAAAAGAAACCTATTATTTTGTTAATTCTCGTCTTTAAATTAGCCGGCAGTTTTAGCAACATTGTTTTGCTGTCTTTGGTTTTGCGGTACATCAAAAAGTCGTAAATGCTGAGCGCAAAGAAGATAAAGCAGATTAAGGCCGTGAGTATGTAGAAAATTTTTATAACTATCTGGAAAGATTCCAAAGCGTAAAGAACTTTAAATAATCCCAAGCCTAAAAGGATATAAGTAATAAATACGGCAAGGCAGTAAGCCCCGCCGACGTATATAACCTCTTTACGTTTATAGCCGTATACGGTAAGGAAGGACACAAAAAATACTATTACGGCAAAGGCGCACGGGTTAATACCATCTACAAGGCCGTTGGCTATAATGGCGGCAAAGGTAATTTGATTAAAGGAGGCTTTTACGTCCACATTGCCTATTGATTTTGTAGTCGCGCTGCTTATAATACTTTCTTCTATAGCGGCTTCGGAGTAAAGGTTAATATCCTCGGGGTAGCCTAAAAGGAAGTGGTTGCCCACTACAAGCGCGGGGACGGCGGCGGGGCTGTCGTATTGTTTTGCAAGGTCGGCCAGTTTTAAATTGTTAGCCTCTACCGAGGTATCCATATCAATAAAATTTACTTTATCGGCGTACATTTTTTTAAGTTCGGGATAATATTCTTTTTTAAATTTTATGCAGTGCATGCACGATGGGGAAGTAAATATATAAACATCGGGCTTAGTCTGCGCTAAGGCAGCAAGGGGAAGTAAAAGTAAAATAAAAATGAGCAGCTTTTTCATCGTAATCTCCGTTATATATTGTAATTGGTTTTTATAAATTCTGCTACGCCGTTCATAACCATATTAACTGACATAAGCACCAGCAACATACCTGTTAATCTTTCCAAAGCTATCAGCCCGCGTTTGCCAAGCAGATTGCTTATGGGGAAAGACAATAATAAAATTGCTCCGTTTACGGCGGAGGCCACAAGTACCGCTATCAAAAGGTAAAACACTTTGCTTAACGGACCCGAGGAAAGTATTAAGAGCATACTTAAGCTTGCGGGGCCTGCTATAAGCGGCATTGCTAAGGGGACAATAAATGGTTCTTCTTCTTTAAGGTTCTTGGGGGAATCGTCTTCCAGCGAGTTAAAGACAAGCTTGATAGAGATAATAAATAATATTATCCCGCCCGCTATGCCCATGGACGACTGGGCTATACCCAAAAGATTTAAAAATTTATTGCCTATAAAAAGGAAGGTAACCATTATAAAAAGAGCTATTATAAGCTCGCGCACTAAAATAAAAGTGCGTCTTTCGGGCGATACTTTTTTTAAAGCTGTAATAAAAAGGGGAATGTTCCCAAACGGGTCCATTACCAAAATTAAAGTTACTACTGCGGAGAGTATTATTTCCATAAAAAACACCTTGTTTACAACGTAAAGCGGCCTTCATTGCTGCCGTTATATCTATAATACTAAATTGAAGGGGCATTTAAAAGTAAAAGAGGTATTGTAAGGCCAAATAAAAAACCCCCGCTGTTAAGCAGGGGTTTTTAAATATTTGATTTACGCTAAGAATTAGGATAAACCTAAGGAAGCGCAAATACCGGATGTAGAAGCACCGCCCGTGGATGTACCATCGGAGCAGACTACTTTACCGGAGTAGTATTCTCTGGTGATTGTGTAGCCGGATGTACCGCCGCCGCTTCTGGTGGCTGTTACTTTACCATCGGTGGTGGCTGTGCCGCCTACGCTGATGTTAAAGTTTTTGGTGGACCAGGTGTTGCCTGTTACCACTGAACCAGCCTTGTCTGCGAACTGAATGTCAAGGCTGTCAACGGTTGTAGGATAAACGTTGGTGGAGCTGACGAGTCTGGCTCTTTCCATAGCGGCTGATAAAGAACCCATGATGGACAAAGCTTCTGTCGCTCTGGATTTTTCAACAGCTTTAAAGTACTGAGGCAACGCAATGGCGGCCAAAATACCGATGATGA
>JAEXBW010000058.1 GCA_023393825.1 Elusimicrobiota bacterium
AAAGCGGGTCGCCTGTGCGTGGAAGACCTTATTAACGAGATTATTTATAATACCGATTTTCTTGTTCTGCAAACGCTTGCGGCGCAAAAAGAGCAGACCATAGCAAATATATTTAAGTTTATATCCGTAGTGCGCAAGATGCACGCGCAGGGTGCGCTTAACCTTGGGCAGTTTTTATTTTACGCGCAAAAATATTCTAAAGACCAAAATAAAGAGGGCGAATCCCCACTGGCGGAAGAAAGCCTTGATACCTTAAGCATTATGACTATGCACAAGGCGAAAGGGTTGGAATTCCCCGTAGTTATACTTACTGATATTTCGGGCAAGGCGGTGGAGCGCACAGACAGAAAACCGCTTTATATAACCAACTGGTATAACGGCGCGTGCGGCATACGCTTAGGCAGTTTGCCCGACGGTAACTTTGCGCTTTTAGAGCAGGCAAATAAAGACCACGCCAAAGCGGAAGAACTGCGTATTTTATATGTAGCCTTAACACGCGCTAAAGAACATTTGCTTTTAACGGGCGACCTTAAGGACGAACCTTCCTCTCTGGCGGGTGCGCTGCAAAGCGCGGGTTGCTACCCGAGTGCGGAACTTAAACCGCAGGAGCTTGAAGGCAAGCAGGAGATTACAACTTTAACTTACGCCCCCTGCCAAGAGGCGGAGGTTTTAGCCGCCGCGCAAAGCCTTTCCTCCTCCTCGGACGAAAATATTTTAGACCTTAAAGACTGGCGCGAAGCGTGGAAAAAAAGAGAGCAGGTTTACAAAGAAATAATAAAAGCAAAGGCCGTATTAACCCCCAGCGGTTTAGACGAAACGGAAGAGCAACAGCAAGTGTTTTATCCGCAGGACGGCGCGGCTAAAGTAACTGGGAAACTTTGCCACAAAATGCTTTACGATATGTTTACGGGGCAAAATACAGACGCGCAAAAAACGGCTTTAAGCATAGGCGAGGACCCTGCAAAAATTTCAGCGCAGATAAAAGAAGCGCAGGATATTATTGCGAACTTCCAAAAATCAGCCGCGTTTAAAGAACTGCAACAAATGGAATTTTTAGCCGCGGAACTGCCCTTTACCCTGCGGGGAAAAGACGGTACCGTAATAAACGGTATTATGGACGCGGTATTTAAAACAAAAGGCGGCGGGATATTTATTGCCGACTATAAATCTGATAACATAAAAGAAGAAGATTTGGCGGAAAAGACCGAATTTTACAAACAACAGCTGCTGTTTTATAAAGACGCGGCAAAAGAAATTTTTAAACAGGACAAAGCTGAAGCCGCCGTGATATATCTGCGGCCCGCTGTGAGCGAAAAAATATAAAAATAAAGGAGAAGTATATGTTTGACAAGCTTAAAGATTTAATGCAACTTAAAGCCAAAATGGCGGAAGTTAAAAAAAGATTGGACAATATGGTTATTAAAGTGGAAAGCCCAAAGAAATTTTTTGAACTTACCATATCCGGCTCGCAGGAAGTAAAGGAAATAAAAATAATAAAGGATATAAAAACAGCGCAGACGGAAGAACTGGAACAGGATTTGAAAGACCTTATAAATAAATCCGTCAAAGACAGCCAGATGATGGCCGCACAGGCTATGGGCGATATCGCGGGCCTCGGCGGGCTTAGCGCTTAGTTTTTATAAGGAGGACTTATGGCAGCAGACAGTATTATTGCGGTTGCGGGTGCTTCGGCCGATACAACTAAATATTGGTACAGGATATTTAAAGATATAAAAAAAGCGGGGCTTAATGTTTATTGCGTTAACCCTAAAATCAAACAGGTTGAGGGCAATACTATTTACACATATTTAAAAGACCTGCCGGAAAAACCTGATACTTTAATAATAGTTATCCGCCCAGATTTTACGCCCCAGCTTATAAAAGAAGCCATTGCGGCTGGCGTTAAAACTGTTTGGTTTCAGCCCGGTACTTATAACGAGCAAGCCGCAAAACTGGCGCAGGATAATGATATAGATGTCCACGACGGTTGCTTTATGGTGCAGACGGGGCTTTGGTAATGCGGTTTTCAAAAGTTAAAGATTTAAAAGTATCGCAAATTGCGCTTGGCACTTGGGCCATGGGCGGCGGGAGGGACTGGGGCGCGACGGAAGAAAAAGACGCGCTTGCCACGGTTGCCGCCGCGTTAGACGCGGGCATAAACACCATTGACTGCGCACCAATTTACGGCCTTGGCGCAAGCGAAACTTTCCTCGGAAAAGCCTTAAAAGGCAGACGCCAAGATATTGTGCTTACCACCAAATGCGGCCTTATCAGCGGCCCGCGTGCCGTGGAGCGCAACTTGAAGGCAGAGTCCATAACTAAAGAAATTGAAAGCTCTCTCACCCGCCTGCAAACAGATTATATTGATATTTATTTTATCCATTGGCCCGACAGGAACACGCCGTTGGAAGAAACTTTAGGCGCAATGCAAAAGCTTAAAGAGCAGGGTAAGATACGCCACATAGGAGTATCAAACTTTGACGCAAAACTGCTGGAGCAGGCGGCTGGACTTGCGGAAATTGCATGCGTGCAAAATGAATATTCCTTTTTAAGCAGGCAAAGCGGAGAGGATGTTTTCCCCCTCTGTAAAAAACATAATATAGCGTTTTTTGCATACGGGCCTTTGTGCGGCGGTATTTTGAGCGGACGCTATAAAAAAGAACCTAATTTAGCACGCAATGACGCGCGGTCCTTCTTCTATCAATTTTATAAGGGCGATAATTTTATGAAGGCGCAAAACGCCGTGCAAGGTTTTGAAACTGTGGCGCAACAGCATAACGGCACAACCGTGCAGGCCGCAATCAATTGGACGCTGTACAATAAAAATGTAACCTGCGCTTTGGCTGGCGCAAGACGCCCACAACATATAAAGGAAGCCGCCGCTGCCGCCGATTGGCAACTTACTAAGGAAGACGCTGAGTTTTTGGAAA
>JAEXBW010000108.1 GCA_023393825.1 Elusimicrobiota bacterium
GACGGAAAAGCTTTGATAATAGTGGAATCACCCACAAAGCAAAAAACCATAAGTAAAATTTTAGGGTCTTCCTATATAGTCAGAAGCTCCTTCGGCCACGTGCGCGATTTGCCTTCAAAAGAAATCGGCGTAGACGAAAAGAATAATTTTAAACCCACATACGTCGCCAGCGGCAAACCCAAGATTATAGCTGAACTTAAAGACTCTTTAAAAAAGTCTGATACCGTCTATCTTGCTACTGACCCTGACCGCGAAGGGGAAGCTATCGCGTGGCATTTATTTGAGCTTTTAAAATTAAAGCCCGAAAGTACCCGCCGTATTTACTTTCACGAAATTACGCCAAGTGCCGTCAAAGAATCCTTTGACCACGCCAGAGGCATAGACTATAACCTTGTGGACGCACAGCAGGCCAGACGCGTGTTGGACAGATTGGTGGGTTATAAACTTTCCCCGCTTTTGTGGCGCAAAATTACCAGCGGGCTTAGCGCGGGCCGCGTGCAATCAGTCGCCGTGCGCCTTCTTACCGAACGCGCAAAAGAAATTGCCGATTTTAAGGAAGAAGCCTATTGGTCCATACAGGCCAAAGTGCAAAAGCAGGGCGTTAAGCCCGATTTTACCGCCCGCGTTTTAAAGTGGGAAGGTAAAAACGTAGAGCAAACCACCACCTACAAACTTTTTGCGGAAGACTATAAAGTTAAGACAACCGTTTTTAAAGATAACGAAAGCCTTGCCCCCGCCAATGCTGTATTAAGGGCAGGCCCGCTCATCGTAGAAAAAATTGAGAAGAAAGAAGTAAAACAAAAACCTAAACCGCCTTTTATCACCAGCTCCATGCAGCAGGACGCTTACAATAAAATAGGTTTCTCTTCCCAAAAAACTATGATGACCGCGCAAGGTCTTTACGAAGGTATAGAAATCGGTGGGGAAACAATAGGTTTAATAACCTATATGAGAACCGACTCCTTTAACGTATCCAAACAGTTACAGGAACAGACAAATAAATTTATTAAGGAAAAATACGGCCCCGCTTTCGCCCCCGCCTCCGCGCCTGTTTATAAAGGCAAGGTAAAAGGCGCGCAGGAAGCGCACGAAGCTATCCACCCTACCGACGTGTACCGCACACCGCAAAGCTTAAAGCAGTATTTAACTTCAGACCAATATAAACTTTACGAGCTTATCTGGTTAAGGTTTGTGGCCTCGCAAATGGCGGACGCGGTATTTAACACGGTTTCCGTAGATATTTCCGCAGGTTGCGCGGACAAATGTATGCTGCGCGCTAACGGCAGAACGGTAAAATTTAACGGTTATCTTTCCGTCTATCAGGAAGAGCAGGACGAAAATGACGATCAGGAAGATAAAGAAGACGCATTGCTGCCCATATTAGAGCAAGGCGACACGCTTAAACTTTTGGAAGTTATTACAAAGGACCACAAAACCGCGCCCCCGCCAAACTATAACGAAGCCAGCCTTATTAAGACTTTGGAAAAGCACGGTATCGGCAGACCGTCCACCTACGCGCCCACAATCAAAACTATTATCGACAGAAAATATATAGAAAAGCAGGCCAAAACCAATAAACTTTTGGCCACCGATTTGGGTATAACGGTAACCGAACAGCTTAAAGAATTCTTTAAAGATATTATGGACCTTTCCTACACCGCAGGCGTGGAAGAAAAGCTGGACGATATCGCCGAAGGCAGCAAGCAATGGGTTAAAGTAATACAGGAATTTTATGACGGCTTTACCAAAGATTTGGACAATGCCGCCAAAAATATGAAAAAGCCCGTACCGACGGTAGCCAAGGACGAAAAATGTCCTATTTGCGGTTCGGAAATGCTTATAAAACACAGCAAATACGGCGAATATTTAAGCTGCTCCAAATACCCCGAATGTAAGGGTAAAAAGAATTTAAGCGGCGCGGCTGCCGTTCCCCCGCAAGCTACATCTGAAGTTTGCGAAAAATGCGGCGCGCCTATGGTTATCAGAACAGGCAGAAGAGGCAAATTTATGGCCTGCTCCGCCTACCCCACCTGCAAAAATACTTACTCCATAGACGCAGAGGGCAAAAAGGTAGCTTCTACGGGGCCTTTAGATTCGGGCCGTAAATGCGAAAAGTGCGGCAAGCCTATGGTATTAAGACGCAGCGCAAAGGGCAGCTTTTTGGGTTGCAGCGGCTACCCCAAATGCAAAACCATAGTAAACGTTACCCCCGACGAGATAGAAGAGATTAAAAAGAAAAACGAAGCAAAATAAAATTGAATGCTAAAGCAGATAGAAAACTTTAAGCTGCATTTACGCGGCAGAAATTTATCCCCCAATACTTTGCGCGCTTACACGGGCGATTTGGGGGAGTTTGCCGCTTATATGTCGCTTAGAAATTTGCTTTCCGTAAGGGATTTTACCTTGCATAATATCCGCGGCTACCTTGCGCTTGAGCAAGCCAAAGAAATAGCCAGAAGCAGCATGTTGCGCAAGATAAGCGCGCTTAGAAGTTTTGCTAAATATCTTTCCAACCGCGGTATGATAAACTCCAATCCGTTTAAGCTCTTTTCCGCGCCTAAGCGCGAAAAGCTTTTGCCTAAATTTATGACGGAAGACGAGGCCGCCCGCCTTATGGATACGCAGGTTAGCGCGCGTTACGGGCAGCGCAATAAAGCCATTTTGGAGCTTATGTATTCCAGCGGACTCAGACGCAGCGAAACCGTTGGTCTTAACGTCGGTGATATTAATTTTAGCGAAGGTTACGCCAAGGTGTTGGGTAAAGGTAATAAAGAAAGGCTTGTACCCGTTACCGATATAGCTTTGGAAGCTATCAGCAATTACCTTTCCACCCGCGCGGGCGTTACGCCCTCCAGCCCTTTATTTTTGGGCAGCCGCGGCACGCGCATCAGCGGGGAAGGCCTTGCCCAGCTTGTCAAAAAAAGCGCGGTTAAAACAAATTTAGCGCGCAAAATTACGCCGCACAGTATAAGGCACTCTTTTGCGACACATCTTTTAAATAACGGATGCGACTTAAAAACTTTGCAGGAAATGCTGGGCCATAAAAGCTTGGGCGCAACGCAGGTTTATACGCACGTTTCTCTTGAAAGACTTAAAAAAGTCTACAATGCCGCGCACCCTAAAAGCGGGGGGAACAAATGATTTCTTTAGGTATTGATATCGGCGGAACTTTTATTAAATTTTTTGCCATAAACGAAAAAGGAAAAATCCTTAAAACGCACAGCGCGCCCACAAGCACCGCACTAAGCGCGGAAGATTTTTTAGACTGGCTTGCCAAAACCGTTAACGACTGGAAGGCCGAACTTAAAGTAAAAAATTGCGAAGGCATTGTGTTGGGCGTAGGCACCGCGGGCGATACCGATAACGCAAAGGGCGTTTTGCGTTTTGCCCCCAATTTGCCCTGGCGGGATTTGCCCGTAGGCCGCGGCCTTACCAAAAGAACGGGTTGCAAGTGTTTTGTATCAAACGACGCCAATATGGCGGCTTGGGGCGTTTACTCCAAAGAACTTAAAAAGAAATATAAAAATATTATAGTTGTAACCCTTGGCACTGGTGTTGGCGGCGGCGTTATTATGGACGGCAACCTTGTGCAGGGCGCAACAGGCTCGGCGGGCGAGCTGGGCCATATTTGTATAGATTTTGCCGCCGACGCTCCGCTTTGCGCGTGCGGCCAGCGCGGCTGCCTTGAGGCTTTCGCTGGAACAAAAGGCATACGCCGTTTGGCGCAGGCCGCGGCGGAAAAATATCCCCAAAGCGAACTTGCAAATTTACTCAGGAGCGAAGAATTTTCCGTCAGTCTTATCTCCAAAGCGGCCGCAAAAAATGATAAAGCCGCGCTTGAACTCTGGCGCGATATCGGCCGCAATTTAGGCGGCGGCATTGCCAATATGGCTTTAATTTTAAACCCCGACGCTGTTGTGCTTACAGGCGGAGTTTCCAGAGGGGCGCAGTATTTTTTACCCGCGGTAAAAGAAGTCTTTGCTCGGCAGACTATAAAAACGCCGTTTAAACATTTAAAAGTTTTAATCTCTAAAGAAGGCAATATAGGCGGCATAGGCGCGGCTATGTATGCCTTAGATAAAATAAATGAAAAATAGTTTTTACGCAATATTACTGGCCTGCGTTTTGTGTGTAAACGCGGCCGCAGAAGATTATAAACTGCCAAGCCCCACTAAAGAGCAGTTTATATACTTTACCGCCGACCAAGTTACCTACGACCAAAACGGCGGCGTTGCCGCGCTGCAAGGCAATGTGGAAATTGTTATAAACGACGGGGCCGC
>JAEXBW010000117.1 GCA_023393825.1 Elusimicrobiota bacterium
ACCTTTGTAGTATAGCGTGTATTAAATAATTCTACGATATCCATTTTATGCTCCTTTAAACTTTAATCGTTGCTTTTATAACTATAATACTATTATATCTTTACACAACGGCCTTATACTACCCCCTACTCACCCTCGTCTAATTTATATATAATTTATAAAGAAATGTTTGTATTTTAGGAGAATATAATATGCCAAAAGCATCCGCAACAAAATGCTGCTGCTCCGAATTGCAACAGCAAAGACTTAAATTTAAACCAATACTCCCAGCAGTACTCCAAAACGGCCCTGCCTCTGTAAAAGCAGTTTTCGGTAAAGCGACAAAAAGCATTGCCGACCAGGAAACCGTCAAAAAAATATTCCCCAACACTTATGGCATGGCAGAAGTTACCTTTGCAAAAGGCAAAAATCCTTCCGTTAAAAAAGCGGTTAAGGTAGCCGTAGTACTTTCCGGCGGGCAGGCCCCCGGCGGTCATAACGTTATAGCCGGTCTTTTAGACGGTATTAAAAAGGCAAATCCCAAAAGCAAACTTTACGGCTTTTTAGGCGGCCCCAGCGGCGTGCTTGAAAATTCTTTTAAAGAAATCACACCCGCTCTTATGGCGGAATACAGAAACACGGGCGGCTTTGATTTAATACAATCGGGCAGAACCAAAATTGAAACGGAAGAACAGCTGCAAACCGCTAAAGCCAATATTCTTAAAGAAAAAATTGACGCTTTTGTGGTTGTCGGCGGCGATGATTCCAACACCAACGCTGGCGTTATTGCGGAATTTTTTAAGAAAGAAGGCATTGATACCTCCGTCATCGGCGTACCCAAGACTATCGACGGCGACCTTAAGAACGACCACATAGAAACTTCCTTCGGTTTTGATACCGCCACCAAAATTTACTCCGAACTTGTGGGCAATATTGAAAGGGACGTAAACTCCGCCCGCAAATACTGGCACTTTGTCCGCTTAATGGGCAGAAGCGCATCACACATTGCGTTGGAAGTCGGCCTTAAAACCCAGCCCAATATCGTCTTAATTGGCGAAGAAGTATTGGAAAAGAAGATGACGCTTTCCCAAATAGTTGACGGCATTGCTAAAGTGGTTGCGGCCCGCTCTTTGGAAGGCAAAAACTTCGGCGTGGCTTTGGTTCCCGAAGGCTTAATAGAATTCATCCCCGAGATGAAGGAGCTTATCTCCGCCTTAAACGATGTCTTGGCGGATAATGAAAAAGAAATTTCCGCCTTGGCAAAACTTGAAGAAAAGAAAGCTTTTGTAATCTCCAAATTGCCCGCCAAACTTGCGGCTTTAATGGAATCTTTACCCGCGGGTATTGCCAGCCAGCTTATGCTGGACAGAGATCCGCACGGTAACGTACAGGTTTCCTTAATTGAGACGGAAAAACTTTTGGTTGAAATGTTACACAAAAAACTTTCCGAACTTAAAAAGGCAGAAAAGTTTAAAGGTAAATTTTCCGCCATTATGCACTTTTTCGGCTACGAAGGCCGCTGCGGAATTCCCTCTAACTTTGACGCTAACTACACTTATGCTTTGGGTTATAACGCAGCCGTTTTAGCATTAAATAAATGCAGCGGTTATCTTTCTTCCGTCCAAAACTTAACGCAGCCTTCCAAGATGTGGAAGTGCGGCGGTATACCTTTGACGATGATGATGAACATTGAAAGAAGAAAAGGTAAAGAAAAACCGGTTATCAAAAAAGCGCTTGTTGAACTTAACGGCGAGCCTTTTAAATATTTGGTTAAGAACAGAGATACATGGGCTAAGACGGAAAGCTATATCTTCCCCGGGCCTATACAGTATTTCGGCCCTGCGGTTGTAACGGATATGACGACAAAAACCCTGCAACTTGAACAGAGCAAAAAGAAAGCCAAATAAGTTTTAAGTAATTTGCGCAAAAGCCCCCGTTTTATGCGGGGGCTTTTTATTTGGACAAAATACAAAAACTAAAAGTTTGCGGAGAGCGTTTTTAAATAATCCTGCACGGGAATATTTAAATTAACATAGGCGACTTTGCGGCCTGTTTCTTCAAGCGCAAGAAAGTCGCCATAAGCTTGGGAAAGTATTAATGTTTTAACATTGTCGCCGCTATCTAAAGGTAAATCGTTTTTAACCGCGCCAATAATTACAAACAAACCTTTGTTTTTGCCGCCCTTAAAAAACTGCCCCAATGTATGCTGGTACGCGGGGCCACAGGCAACTATAACGGGCTTATGTAATTTTTCCTGCAAGGTATCGGCAAACTTTTTAACCGCGCTTACATTTGCTTTATCCGCATCGGCATAAACCAAAAGCGCAATGTAATCTGCGTCGGCGGAATTATCCTTAAGCATTTGCGGCACGCTTACAGGCAAACCGTTTAAAACCTTAGAGAAAGCAAATTCCACAGGAATAACGCCGTCCTTTAGTATCTTCGCCGTCATCTTTTTGCTAAGGCCTGAATCTGGTTGTTTAAAAGGTTCTAAATCCAAATTTACCGCCGTGCTGAAAGCGGCAAACTGCCAAAGAATAAATTGCTTTGCAATATCCTGCTCATTCTTAGCTTTAAGATAAAAAGAAGGGCAAACCAACTCCGCCTTTTTTTCTTTCGCGCCGATATAAACCACCAAGTCGGAGGGAGTAAGAAGCGTTTTATCAAGCTTTTCCGTAATTATCGGCGCAACGCCTAAGCCTTGTTTGCCAAAGGATTCGCTTAAGATTTCGCCTATCCAAACGCAAAGCGGCTGAAACTTTTTATCCGCCACAAAAAACACGCGGGAAGACGTCCGCGCTAAAGTTTTTGATAATACGGAAGGCAAGGTAAAATCTTTCTTTAAATAAACCTGATAGTCCTTTACGGCGGTTAATATTTTTTCCACATCATAACCTGCAAGCGCGGCGGGCAGGACAAAAGAATAAGAGACGGCAACAAACGCGCCGCCCATATCTTTTCTGTTTTCAAAAACACGCAGGAATTTTTTATTTTGCGCTTCTTCGTAAAGCGGGGTGGCTTTATCGGTAACGGCAATAAAGTTTTGGCCTGCATTTTCACCCTTAGCGGCATATACTTTTTGCCAAAAATATTTATAGGCGGACATAGTTTCAACCGTCGTCCCCGACTTGCTTGAAACAATAAACAAAGTGCGCGCGATTTTAACTTCTTTCTCCGTCCTTAAAAAGGTGTCGGGGTTGGAAGTATCAAGAACAATAAGCTCGGGATATCCGCGTTTGGCAGAGGCCGCCGCCTTTAATGCCGCGGCGGGCAAAGCCGAGCCGCCCATACCCAAAAGCACAACATAATCGTAATTCGCCTTTAATTCCGACGCCAGTTTTTCCAAAGCGGGCGCGGCTACAAGCATATCATCGGCGGCATAAAGCCAGCCCAAGGAATCTTTATAATCCGCATTGGAAAGAGCTTTCCAATTTTTATCGGCGCGGCGCCACAAGGAAGAAGGCTCAACGGACGCGTATGAAGAAGGTAAAGAGTATATTATATCGGGACTTTCCTGCGTCGCATAAGACAGCGGCATACAAATAAAAAATAAAATTAAGGCTAAAAAACTGCGTTTCATTAAATCCTCCCCCCTGCAACAATATTTACTTATATTATCCGCAATACTTTAAGGTTTGTCAATAAAATATGCCCGCTTATAGGCACAATAAATATCCCCCGGCATAGCCGGGGGTTTTTCATATGCGGGCCCCGCCCTCTTCTAACGGCGCGCGCATGTAATGCGCTCCCACTACTTTACATTTGCCTTCTTCTTCGCCACATCGTAGGGGCT
>JAEXBW010000035.1 GCA_023393825.1 Elusimicrobiota bacterium
CCGCCCCCGTGGAGGAAGATATACCGCTTTTGGATACTAACCCGCTTGCCGTGCGCTCGTATCAATTTGATATGGTGCTTAACGGGACGGAGTTGGCATCAGGCTCTATCCGCAACCACAGACGCGAGATACAGGAAAAGATTTTAGGCCTTATGAAGCACTCTAAGGAAGAAGCCGCCCGCCGCTTTGGTATGTTGCTTAACGCCTTGCAGTGCGGCGCGCCGCCGCATGGCGGTTTTGGCCTGGGCTTTGATAGACTTACCGCTCTTTTGTGCGGAGAGGATTCTATTAAAGAGGTTATTGCCTTCCCCAAGAATACGGCGGCGTTTTGCCCGTTGACGGAGTCGCCCAATGTTGTGGACCAGATACAGCTGGACGAGTTGGCTATTGCCCTCGTCAAAGTGGACGAGAAATAACAAAAATTCCCGCTGTTAAGTTTTAAGAGGCTAGCAATTTGTCGTATGCTGGCCTCTTTTTTATTTTTTGCTCACTTGGGTACCGAGAGTCGCTTCGCTCCCATTCTTCTTTGTACACCGCGTTCGCAAGAAAATAAAAAATAGGCTCAACCCCGCCAAATCACGCGGGCCAATCTACAAATTTGTTCTGATATTTTGTAATCACTAATCACGCGTGCTAAACGGACAGCACACAGCCCGCAGTTTTTCAAAATCAAATTCCTAATTTCCGCACTTTAACGGACTTCATACAGCCCCAAACATTTGCAAATTATCACAAAACCCTTGCAAAATTAAGAAAATTTGGTAATAATACTACATATAAGCAAAAGATATACCAAATGCAGTCGGCACAGTCTGTTTTTTAGCAGGGGTTTGCCGCTGCCGGGAGGTTTGTTAATGCAATTTTTAAACAACAACGGTTTTAGAACAGCAGTAATAGTGTTCATAATATTTTTGGCTATCCCATTTCTTTTTACAGATAAACAGCCAACAGCGCTTACCCCGCAGCAGGAAGCTTCAGGCGGGTTACCCGTGGGTATGACCAAAAATCCCCTTGCAAAATTCTTTAACAGAGTTGCAAGTTTTTACGGTTTAAAAAAGAAAGCTGGCCAAGGCCTTGACGCGTTAAACAGCTATGCCGATGCAGGCAGTGCGGCGCAGAATCTTGGCAGTTTGGGCGACGACTCTCCCGTAACTATAGAGGAAGGCTCCGCCTCAGGCGCGCCTAAAGGCTTTGTTGCTACCGAGGGTGCTGCTCCGTCCGCCGCCGCGGGCGAAGTTGTGCAGGAATATGTGCGCATGGACGGCAAAACTTACGAAGTTGTAAAAGACCCCTCCGGCAAAAAATATGTGTTGACGGATAAAGGCCCCGTATCTTTTGACGACCTTATGTCCTCCACCGTTTCTAAGGAAGAATTTGAAGCGGCAAAAAAGATTGCCCCCACTTTGTCTGATGACGAAATCCCCTACGCTATCCGCAGCCCCTACGGCGTAAAAGGTTATTTAGACCGCAAAACCCGCGGCCTTTTGACATACGAAGATAACCCGTCCCTCTTTGGCGGCCCCGACGGCAATTTGCGCGGGCAGCGCGGCAGCAATTTATTTGGCGGCCCTTCGGGCCACAGTATGTTTGGCGGCAGTGATGAAGCCTTTGACGAAGCCAAATCAGGCTTAGCATCTAAATTTGCAAAAGCAAGACGCGACGCGGCTGCCTCTGCAGCCCCGCGCAGCATAGCCAGCAGTTACAGCGCAACAGGCCAAGTTAACGGCAAATATGCGGAACCCGTTGTTGCGGAACTTGCTTCTTTGATAGTCGGCGAACCTGTTATAGGTAATGCTGAAAGAGCTGGGGTAGTCGAAAAGAAAAAAGAGTCAGATTCTTTTATGGGATCTGAAGAAAAGAAAGACACCCAAAATATTGAGCTTAAGAGGGAGGACAAAGGAGTTATTGCTGAAAGTAAAGACACCCGTGACCTTATGACGTATGAATTGCGCGGCGGTGTCCAATTTTTTGGTAAGTATACAGACTGCAAGCCTAATGAGAAATGTGAACCTGAAAAAAATGCTTGGGTATTCCCCAATCAAATTGATATTAAAAAACCAGCATTATCTTTTTATCAAACGAACAAAGATGCATTGTCAGATGACATAAGTGATAAAATGTTATATGACAAAGTTGAGAAATCAGATAAAGCGTATAAGGAAATCATACCTCAAATAGCAACTAACAAGCCTAAAATAGGCAAAATATCTTACTTAATGATAGATGGTAAAGAGCAGGGTAATATAAAACTTGTTAACCCTAACTCTTATCATTATCAAGTGTTTAAAGGCCTTATAGGCAATGCGGATGATGTTGCACAGGGCGGAACAATTGACCCTAAAAAAATAAACCCTAACAAAACTATATTTGTAGTGCCTGATAAAGAAACTGCGGCAAACCTAAAGAAATCAGGCTTTAACGTTGTAGAGTTTGAAAAATATGCAGTAACACCCACTCGCCTTACAGGGTTTTATAATGATACTTTAAAAGTTGTTCAAAATATGGCATCAGCACCAAACAAAAAACTTACCGCATCGGAAGAAGCAATGAGAAAGCAAGTAGTAGCAGAGCTTTCCGGCGGTAACAAAAAGAAAGCCAAAGAATAAATATAGGAAAAAGGACCTAGTTGTAAAATAGGTCCTTTTTCCCTTGCTTTTTTACTATATTTTTAATAGATTTAACTTAGGGATAACCTTTTAATTATTTGCACATTAAAACATTTGTTAAAAACAGGAGGCTTTATCTTTATGAAGTTACTTAAATTTATTTTACCCATTAGCGCATTGTTAATGGTATTTGCCGTGGTAGAATCCACTGCTCAAATTTGTGTTTACAATGAAAATAGGAAATATTCTTTAGAAGATGTCGTCGCAAATAAATGTGATGGGCTTAGCGACGAAGTGAATCTTAAATTTCTAAAGTTTTGTTGTGACTCATTAGGCAAATGTTCTCCTAACTATTTTGTTGATGATAAATATATGCTTACACATATAGCGGCAAAATATAATAGAACAGCAGCATTAGAATACTTGGTTAAAGACAAAAATATTCCTTTCGACAAATTTCCTGTAGACCTTCAAAATGGCGGCTACGATAAAACATATACCCCAATAATGTTTGCGGCAAAAGATAATGCTCCAAGTAGTGCTTCATATCTTGTTAGCATTGGCGCAAGCGTTACAAGAAAGAACATATACAACCAAGATGCACTTGATTTGGCAAAAACAACAGGCAACAGCCAGCTTATTGCCACAATTAAGAAAGCTTGGAATGATGCCAAAGGCATAGCACAAGCCAGCCTTGAAAAGAACAAGAAAGACCTTATTAAAGTGCTTACTCTTAACGATATAGAAAAAGAATTGAAGAACTTTAAGAGAGATATCAAGTTCAACGGATTCTTTGGTTAATAATTAAAAGGCTGTAAAAGATAAACCTACCTGATTTGTTTAAACCCCGCGCCTAAGCCACGCGGGGTTTTTTTATAAAAGTTAAACCATTAAGGAGTTCTAAATGAAGTTACTAAAATTTATTTTACCCATTAGCGCAATGTTAATGGTATTTGCCGTGGTAGAATCCACCGCACAAATTTGTGTATTTAAAGAAGGTGAAGAGTATCGTCTTGAAGATGCAATAAGATATAAAGGCGATAATCTTAAATTCATTAAATTTTGTTGCGATAGCTTAGGTAAATGTACACCTAATTATTTTGCGCAAGACAAATACCTACTTACACATATTGCAGCAAAATATAATAAAAAAGAAGTTTTGGAATATTTGGTAAGAGAGAAAAAAATTCCTAGCGATACATTCCCCTATGATGTTGAGCGTCTTGAATATGAAAAGTCGTATACTCCTATAATGTTTGCGGCAAAAGATAATGCTTATGAATCAGCTGAATATTTAATCAGCATTGGAGCCAGCGTTACAAAAAAAATATGTATAACGAAGACGCTTTTGACCTTGCCAAAGTAACTAGAAATCAAAAACTTATTTCTCTATTTAAATCGGCGTGGAATAAAGAAAAAGGGTTTTCTGAAATGCTTATAGAAAAAGAAAAAGCGAAGCTTAGAAACTTGCTTAAGCCCGAAACTATACAAAAACATTTTGCACAAAACACCGCGGCAAACTCCGTCGTGCAAACCACCAAACCATTCATCCAATCCGCCGCGCAGGCGCAGGATTTTAAACAAATATAAAACAGAGCAAAATAAATATACGCAAATAGAAAACCCCTGCTTTAAAAAAGCGGGGGTTTTTACATTAAAACTTTTTACATTTATTTTGTGGAAGGCATTAACTTTTGCAGAGCATTTGCGGCAGGCGGGGGACATCAAAATATTTGCGGGCCGCTTACATCTTTATTTTACTTTTAAATCCGCGGTCAGTATCCCTAAGCAAATCACGCTTTTTAATTGTTTCGCGCTTATCGTAAAGTTTTTTACCCTTCGCCAAACCTATCTTAACTTTCGCCCAGCCATCTTTAAGGTAGACTTCAAGCGGGACTATGGTCTGCCCCTTAATATCGCTGTGCGAGGCAATTTTGTTTATCTCTTTTATATGCATCAGCAACCTGCGCGTGCGCGCGGGTTCTAACGTGCCGTGAGTGTTAAATACATAAGGGTTAATGCTCATATTATGTATAAACGCCTGCCCCTTATCCACACGCACAAAAGCCGCGTCTATCGTGCATTGTTTAAGACGTATAGATTTAATTTCCGCGCCGGAAAGTTCCAGCCCCGCCTCAAAAGTATCTAATATAAAATACTCGTGGAAGGCTTTGCGGTTTGTGGTGATTGTTTCTATTCCTTTCGCTCTTGGCATATTCTAATTTTAGCAAATATTGTCTTAGTCGTTGAAAACGATTGTCAAACAGACGTTAATTTAATAAAATCTAATACATGGGCGGGTGGCGGAATTGGCAGACGCGTACGGCTCAGGACCGTATGTCCGTAAGGACTTAAGGGTTCAAGTCCCTTTCCGCCCATAC
>JAEXBW010000081.1 GCA_023393825.1 Elusimicrobiota bacterium
ATTTTATAAAAAAATTTTTTGAACAAAATCAACTTTTTTTGCAATAAATTTTTTATTATTTTTATAAAGATTTTATCAAGGCCGCGTCCAGACGTGAAATTGCCGCTTTTTTGCCCCGCCGCGCCGCTTTATTTTGCGTTTCGTTGGATTATTCCCGTTATTTTTTATACAATTTACACGTAAGTAAAGTTAAATTAAAAATTATTAAAGGAGTTTACTATGAAGAAGTCATTATTAGTTCTCGCCAGCGTTGCGTTAGTTTCAGCCTTTGTGTTTGTTGCTTGCAATAAACCCGCACCTGAAGCTGCCCCCGTTGCCGAACCCGAAGCTGTTGCAGTAGAAACCACAGAAGCCGCTCCCGTTGCACCCGAAGCCGCCGCTGCTCCCGCAGAAGCCGCTCCCGTTGCTCCCGAAGCTGCTCCCGCTCAGGCTGCTCAATAACTTTGTTAAAGAAAACACGCCAAGCTAAAACTTGGCGTGTTTTTTTATCTCCGATTTTTCTTCCGCGTTAATTTTGAATATATAATAAAAAGGTAAATAATATATGAAAACAATTTCCGCCATTTCTTTTTTAACAGTTATTTCTTGCGCATTTATTTTAAGCGGATGCGCAACAACCGGGCAAAATGCCCAAACCGCAAACACCCTTACGCTTGAAGACACTTTGCAAAAATCAGCAGAGATACGCGGTAAAGTAGAATCCGCAAAGGCCAATTACTCCGCCGCAAAAGAAGCTGATGCCGCAAAAAGCGATGACGCTTCCGTAACGGATCAGGCAAAAGCCGCCGTTAAAGAGAAAGTTGACGCCGTAAAAACACAGGTTCAGGCAGAAGCCGACGCTTGGAAAGACGCGGTAAAATAACCGCTGCAACTTTTTAAAAGCGCCCCGCAAGGGCGCTTTTTGTTTATTAAACCCCTTGTACGCGAGGGTTTAATTTAATAAAATACATTATATATATGGAATGTTTTCCTATAATAGTTTCGTCCCCCTCAGGCGGCGGAAAGACAACGATAGTGGCGGAGCTTTTAAAGAAGGATAAAACTCTCGCACGCGTTATCACGGCCACCACCCGCTCGCCCAGAAAAGGCGAGAAAAACGGCAGGGATTACCACTTTTGGACGCAGCCTTATTTTGAGGCCGCGATAAAAAACAAACAAATGGCGGAGTGGGCAAAAGTCCACGTAAACTATTACGGAATACCCAAAAGTTCTTTTGATTTGCCTATTAAAAAAGGCAAATGCCCCGTACTTGTTATAGACGTGCAGGGCGCAAAGACGGTTAAAAAAATATTTAAGAATGCGGTTTCTATATTTATCGCGCCGCCAAGCCTTGAAGAACTTGAAAAAAGAATAGCACTTCGCAACGACGGCACTGCAGATATACAAGTGCGTATGGCAACCGCAAAAAAAGAGCTGGAACATATAAAAGATTACGATTACCTCGTAATAAATGATATCTTTAAGGCTGCGGTTAAAGACTGCGCGGCTATAATAAAAGCGGAAAGGCTTAAAGTAAGCAGAAAGAAAATTTAAAATCTAAGATAAGTCAGGAGATATAAAAATGGCAATACAGGAAAAGGACTTTGAAAATAAATTGGTAGATTTTGACGGCGACAAATATACCATGGTAGTTTTGGCCTCTATGTGGGCAAAAGTTCTTAAAAGAAAACAGGAATATAAAAACGAACCCGACGCTACCGTAATTAAAATAGCCTTAGACGATATTTTAAGCGGAAAAGTTACCAAAGATATGGTGCTTAAAGGTTCCACCGACGCTCTGGCCCAGCAGAAACGCGAAGAAGAAGAAGCCAGAAAAGAAGCCGAAAGAAAGGCAAAAGAACCCTTAAAGTTATAAACCGTCATGAGGGAAGAACTTAAAGGATTAACAAGAGATTTAAAAAAGTTTCTCTCCGCAGCGGAAGAGGAAGATTTGATATTAAAAGCAGCCCCTAAAAAACAGAAGGCTGCTTTTAATATTCCTGCCGCAAAGCAAGCTGCCGTTACTGATACCGACAACAATACAGAAGAGGAAGAGGTTACCGTTATGCCAAAAACTTCCCGCGCAAAAACAAAAAAAGAAGCCGCACCCGCAGCAAATACCGCTGTTGAAATTTCTACTCAAGATAAACAGGCCCAGCTGGAAGCGCTTGCCGCGCAAATTACAAAATGCTCACGCTGCCCCTTGGGCGAAACGCGCATTAAAGCCGTCCCCGGTGAGGGCAATATAAACGCAAGACTTATGTTTGTGGGCGAAGGCCCCGGTTACGAAGAAGACCGCCAAGGCCGCCCGTTTGTGGGCAAAGCAGGCCAGCTTTTAGACAAGATTATCGGCGCAATGGGCTTTAGAAGGGAAGAAGTTTTTATTGCCAATATGGTTAAATGCCACCCTATGGTGGACCCTTCCGACCCCGAAAAACGCTCCAACGACCGCGCTCCAGTACCTGACGAAATCGCCGTCTGCCGCAAATATGTAGAGCAGCAAATAGCCCTTATCCAGCCCGAATACATTGTAGCTTTGGGCGGAGTGGCGGCAAAAAGCTTAATAAAGGATACGCCTAATTTAGCCTCTATCCGCGGTAAAATTTACGATTTACAACTTAACCACGCGGAGCTTAAAAAGCCAGTTAAAATACTGGCCACATTCCACCCTGCCGCACTTTTAAGAAACCCGGGTTGGAAGAAAGACGCTTGGGCTGACCTTAAAGTACTTTTAAAAGATATGGGCGTAACGCCGCCTGCGTCCAGCATTCCTTCCAAAAACGCTAAGGAAGATTAAATGAATATTTCCGTCTGCCTGCCGATAGCTTTAAATAAAAGCTTCGATTATCTTCTGCCTCAAAAATTTGAAGGCAAGGTAAAGCTGGGCCTGCGCGTAAAAGTGCCTTTCGGCCCCGCAGAGCAGACGGGTTTTATAACGGCTTTGGACACTCACCCCGTACTTCCAAAAAATATAAAACTTAAAGAAGTTACCGAACTTGCCGACGAGCAGGTGTTCTTTGGGCCGGAACTTTTCCCCCTTGCAAGATTTATAGAACAAACCTACGCCAATACTTTGGGCGAAACTTTAAATGTTCTTATCCCCTCTTTTATCAACAAAAAACTTTTGGAAAGTTATAAAGAAACCCCGCGCGAAAACCTGCCGCTTTTTTATAATAAAGGCCCGCTTACCGCCGCGCAAAAAGAAGCTTTAACGACGATAGAAAATAATGACGCGGTTTTGCTGCACGGCCCCGCTTTAAGCGGTAAAACGGAAGCTGCCCTTACCTATGCCCACAAAGTTTTGGGCGCGGGCGGGCAGGTGCTTATCTTGGTGCCTGATATTATAACCTCCGCCGAGCTTATTAAAACGGTGGAAGAGAAATTCGGGCAAAATAATATACATATGTGGCACAGCAAAGTGCTGCTGAGTAAACGCAAAATTACCGCGGCGGAAATTTTAAGCGGAAAGCCCTGCATTGTTATCGGCACGCGCTCCGCCTGCTTGCTGCCGTTTAAAAATTTACGCTTAAGCATAATGTCTATGGAAGAAGATGAGGCCTTTAAGCAGGAAGATAATAAACCTTATTACCACTCGCGCGAAGTGCTGCTTTTCAGGTCGGCAGAAATAAAAAGCAAAGTTATTTTAATTTCGGCCGCGCCCTCGCTGGAAGCTTTACATTTGGCTGAGCAAAATAAAATAAAAACAGTTTTCTTTAAAGAGTCCCTGCCCGCTTTTGCAAAAGAGCCGCAGGTTATAGTAACGCAAAAAACGGGGCCGTCTTCCAAATTTATTTCCGCAGAGTTACAGGAAGCTTTAGGGCAAAATATGCTTAACGGCGGGCAAAGTTTGCTGCTGTTAAACCGCCTTGGCCACGGTGATGTTTACGCCTGCCTTAACTGCCGCGCTTTTGCCAAATGCAAAAAATGCGGCGCGGTTTTGGGCAGAGTGCAGGACGGGAAGGAAGAATATCTTTTATGCAAAAAATGCGGCAGTAAAGAAAGCTTAGAACAAACTTGCCCCGTCTGCAAAAATGAGATTTTTCGCACGCTTGGCGGCGGCACGCAAAGCATAGTAAGTGATTTGGAAAAGATGTTCCCCTCCGCGCGCATTTTCAGATTGGACTCCCAAACGCTTGCCACAAAAAAGGCGGAAGGCCACCAAGTGGCCCAAGCCCTGCAAGAGGCGCAGGCGGATATTGTTGTAGGCACGCACATGGCCTTAAACATAGGCTTAAACGAAAGCAAAATAAATTTGGCTGCCGTGCTTGACGCCGACGGGGAATTAAACTCCCCCGGGTTTAGAGCGGCGGAAAACTTTACCCAAATGCTTTTTAACCTTAAGGGACGCCTTAAAAAAACAAAGAACGCAAAATTGTTTGTGCAAATATCCAAAAGCGAACTTTTTGATTTTGACATTATCAAAAATAATGACTATCTTAACTTTGCCAAAAACGAGTTGGAATTTAGGAAAGAATTTAACTTCCCCCCCTATACCCAAGTGGTAAAAATACTTTTAACAGCCAAAACAAAAAAAGATTTGGCGACATTCAGCAAGACGGTAATAAACGCCATCAACACGGCTTACGGCGCATATATGCAGGTGGAAGGCCCCGTGCCTTGCGGCAGGCAGGCAAAAGACTTTTTTCAGCAGTATCTTTTAATAAAATCTTTAGACGATAATATGCTTAAAAGCTTTATAAAAACCGTGGCGGAAACAAAACCGCCAAAGCAGCTTACGGTAAAAATTATCGCCAATCCTTACAGCTTTATTTAAACTTTTATTTTTTTGATAAATTTAAGTTAACTAAATGATAAAATATAATATATTTTAAGCGGAGAATATTATGGACGTTACAGAAGCTTTGAAACTTTTAAAAAGAGGCACGGTTGACCTTGTAAGCGAAGCCGAGCTTGAAAAAAAATTATTAAGCGGCAAAAAGCTGCGCGTTAAATTGGGCGCGGACCCCACCAGTTCGGACTTGCACTTTGGGCATAGCGTTGTACTTTCCAAATTGCGCGCGTTTCAGGATTTAGGGCATACCGCCGTCTTAATTATAGGCGATTTTACCGCCAGCGTGGGCGACCCTTCGGGCCGCGATTCCACCCGCCCCGTACTCTCGCGCGAAGATATTTTGCGCAATGCAAAAACATATACTGACCAAGCTTTTAAAGTTTTAGACCCGTCCAAAACGGAAGTGCATTTTAACAGCGAATGGCTGGACCCTTTTATAACCACAAAAGAAATTTTGGGTACGCTTTCTAAAGTAACTTTGTCGCAGGTGTTGGAACGCGAAGATTTTAAAAAGAGAATGAAAGCGGGCAACCCGATAAGCGTTTTGGAAGTTATGTACAGCCTTTTCCAAGGGCAGGATTCAGTAGCCATTAAAGCCGATGTTGAACTTGGCGGCACGGACCAGATTTTTAACTTGCTCGTCGGCAGACAACTGCAAAAAAACAACGGGCAGGAACCACAGGTAGTTATGACGCTGCCACTATTGGTTGGCACGGACGGAGTTAAAAAGATGTCTAAATCTTACGGCAATTACATAGGCATCAACGACACGCCGCAAGATATGTTCGGCAAAATAATGTCTGTTTCAGACGAACTTATGATGCAGTATTACGAACTTTTAACTACGGAAGATTTAGACGCCGTTAAAGCCAAACACCCTATGCAAGCCAAAAAAGATTTGGCGGCGCTTTTGGTAACACGTTTCCACGGGCAGGACGGCGCAAAAATCGGCTTGGAACATTTTGAAAGCGTATTTTCCAAAAAAGAAAATCCGCAGGATATGCCTGAAGCTAAGGTAGAGGCGGGGACGCTTGTTTCCGCCGTTATCGTGCAATACCAAATTGCCAAAAGTAAGAACGAAGCCAGACGTCTTATAGACCAAGGCGGCGTTAAGCTGGACGGAAATAAGGTGGAGCAGGATATACCGCTTAATATAGAACAGCCTGCCGTATTGCAGGTTGGCAAAAGGCACTTTTTAAAGCTTATAAAATAATGAGAAAACTAATTGTATTTACAATTCTCTTTTTAATAGTGGCCGCGCCCTTTGGCGTGTACCGCTATTTTAACAATAAAGGCGAACTTATTACCGTGGAGATACCGCAAGGCGTCAGCGCGGGCAAAATAGGCGAACTTTTGAAAGAGAAAGAGATAATACAAAGTTCTCTTTGGTTTAAGTTGTGCCTTAAGGCAAGCGGCGCCGCGCCTATGCTTAGAAGCGGCAGTTTTAAACTTAATAAAAATACCGCCGCGCCTGAAGTTATCTGGCGGCTTATATCGGATTCGGGCGCGCAGCTGCAAAAAATAGTGGTGCTTGAAGGCTGGCGTATAGAAGAAATTGCCGACGAGCTTTTTAAAAACGGCATTATAGAAGATACGCAGTCTTTTATAAAAGAGGCGAAACATCAAAATTTAGAAGGGTATTTATTCCCCTCCACATATTTACTATCGCCCAATATGCCGATAAAAAAGATTTTAAAAATGATGACGGGCGAGTACGAAAAAAATATTGCGCCTTTAATAGATGCCGCAGGCAGAAAGAATGACGAAAAAACTATTCTTACCGTCGCCTCTATAGTAGAGCGTGAAGCCGTGGTGGAAGACGAACGCCCCAAAATTGCCGCAGTATACTTAAACCGTCTTAAAATAGGCAAACGCCTTGAGGCCGACCCTACGGTGCAATACGCGCTTGGTTTTAACTCGCAGGAAAACCGCCATTGGAAGCGCGGCCTTACCTTAAAAGATTTAAGGATAGATTCGCCTTATAATACTTACCGCAACAGCGGCTTGCCGCCCGCGCCCATTGCAAACCCCAGCATAAACTCCGTAAAAGCGGTATTAAACCCGCAGCCCAACTTTGACGCGCTTTATTTTGTGGCGGATAACCAGACGGGCAGACATATATTTAGCAAGACATACAACCAACACGTGCAAACCATACGCACGGT
>JAEXBW010000098.1 GCA_023393825.1 Elusimicrobiota bacterium
CGTATGCCATTTCTTTGGACTTACCTTCGCTCGCCAATACTTTCGTTAAGGCTGCGGTTAATGTCGTCTTGCCGTGGTCCACGTGGCCGATTGTGCCGACGTTTACGTGCGGTTTGTTCCTTGAAAACTTCTCTTTAGCCATAAATTTTACTCTCCTGTTTTTAATTAAATCTATAAGCTGGGAATGGGAATTGAACCCACGACCTTCTCCTTACCATGGAGATGCTCTACCAACTGAGCTATCCCAGCAAAATCCTGCGTACGGCTTTAAAGCCCTTTACCTATACTTAACGCGTCTTCTTCCTTAACGCCGCGCTAAAAGAGCGGGCGAAGGGAATCGAACCCTCGTCATCAGTTTGGAAAACTGAGGTTCTGCCATTGAACTACGCCCGCGTACAGGCATATACCTTATTATACAAAAAAAGGCTATTGCTGTCTGTATTTTTATACAGCAATATGGCTTTAAAAAACCGAAAAAAATGGAGGCGCGAGCGGGAATCGAACCCGCGAATAGCAGTTTTGCAGACTGCCGCCTTACCACTTGGCCATCGCGCCCTGTAAATAATTGTTTTATTATTATAATAAAAATCAGGCGGGCAAGGCAACTTAATTCTTAAACTATATCGGCGGAAACCCTGTAAACCGTACAAGATTTAAACTCTTCCCCCGCCTTAAGCAACACAGAAGGGAAGGAGATTTTATTGGGACTGTCGGGGAAATGTTGCGTTTCCAAACACACCGCGCTATGCTTGGCGCAGGGTATATTATCTTTACCTAAATCAGCCCCCTCCAAAAAATTGCCTGTGTATAAATGGACGGACGGTTCTGTTGTTAAAACCTCCAGCCTTAATCCCGTTGACGGGGCGGTAAGCGCGGCGGCAAAAAACGATGTGCCGTCTTTAGACGGATATGCCTCCAGCGGAAAAGTTACATCATAGCCGCGTGCGGTTTTAAGCTGTTCATTATCCGCCTTAATATCCTTACCGATGGCTTTGAAGGAAGTAAAATCAAACGGGGTATTTTTTACATCTTTTATTTCCCCCGTCGGGATAGCGTTTGCGTCAACCGCAAGATATTCTGATGACCCGATAAGTAATTTATTATCTAAAATAGTTTCGCTATGTGTTTTATTTAAGTTAAAAAAAGCGTGATTTGTAAGGTTGATAACGGTGTCCTTATCACTCTTTGCAAGGTAATCTATAACAAGTTCGTTTTGCTCTGTAAGCAAATATTTTACAGTAACTTCCAAATTACCCGCAAAGCCCTCATGCCCGTCGGGCAAAACGCAGCGAAGTTTTATTTTATTTGAGGCGTGTTTTAAAACTTCCCACACCTGCTCGTGCAAG
Source organism: Elusimicrobiota bacterium (assembly GCA_023393825.1). Lineage (GTDB taxonomy): Bacteria > Elusimicrobiota > Elusimicrobia > Elusimicrobiales > Elusimicrobiaceae > Proelusimicrobium. The sequence continues at coordinate 1,347 of JAEXBW010000098.1, forward strand.
CCGTGCGGGCCGCCGTGCAGATGATTGCCGCCGTTATTTACCGCTACCTGCTGCGGCGTGCCGCCAAGCGCAAAAGAGCCGCGCGCTATCCTGCCCGCGTAACGGCCGATTATGGCGTTAAAATATCTTTCTTTGGCATTAAGATAACCTTCTAAAGAGGAGGGTCCTATAACTATATCGCGCAATTCGCCCGATGCATCTTTAACTAAAAAACTTACTATGCGCGCACCGTAATTACTTATTTGCACAGTTGTGCCTAAAGAGTTGGAAAGAGTGATTAAAGCCACCTGCCTGCCGTCTATAACTTTATTAAAAGCTTCTTGGGAAATAAGGCTTGCCGTCATAATGCCTCCTTAACTTGTTTATAGTTGCATTCTATATAAATAAAAAAAATTTTGCATTACCCATTTTTGGGCCTTGACTTTTTTAACAAAAACGATAGTATATAACTGTGGGCAGCGTTTAGGGGCCTGATTTTTTGAAGGCGATTCCCAATCCTTATTAAGGAAGCTGCCCCGAAGATTGGTTCATTATAAGCCTTGTAGTTCTTAAGATGTGTGGTTGGTGTTATGAATGAAGATGCTGACCGTTGCTTAAGAGTTACGCCCGTTTAAGCGTTAAATTCCCTTACGGGTGCTTGTGACGGGATTAAGGCGGTTGGCGGAATGTAGTGCAGACGTTGAAGGTGTCGTCCGTGTAGGGCGTGCAGTTGCGGATAGGATGCTGTAGATGTCGGTAGTGCATGAAGCGGAAAAAAAAGGAGCAACATGTATGGAGGATAACTCCAGCTGTAATACGGGTTGGTAACATTTTTTTAGAGTTAATTAAAAATTACCTGAAATTGTTGCTAACCCGTTTTTTTGCGCCCGTTTTTTGTATTAATTAAAAACAGCCCCCTTAAAATTAAGAGGGCTGTTTGATTTTTAAATTACTTATTTTTAATTGTCGTCTTTTTTGGGCGCTCTGTTAAAAACTTTATTTTTAACCCAGTTGCCAAATTCGTCAAGTAAGTCGTAGGCTACAGGGGCCATAAGCAAAGTTATAATAAGGGACAGCGTTTGCCCGCCGATAATAACAATAGCCAAGCTTCTTCTTAACCCCGATCCCGCACCCGTACCCAATGCCGTCGGTATCATACCAGCTATAATGGTAACCGTGGTCATAAGAATAGGTCTTAAACGCACTTTATTGGCTTCCATAATAGCTTTATATCTTTCCATACCGGTTGCACGCAGAGTGTTGGTATAGTCCACCTGCAAAATAGCGTTTTTACTGACTATACCTATCAACATAAATATACCCAGCAAGCTGAATATGTTTAAGGATTCTCTTGTAACCGCAAGCGTAAGTATGGCAAACGGAATAGTAAGCGGTATTGCCGTTAAAACTACTAAGGGCAAGACATAGCTTTCAAACTGGGCGGCAAGAATCATATATTTAAACAGAATAGCCAAAGAGAAAGCCATGGCAAAACTGATTAACATTTTACCCATTTCAGATGAGCGGCCTATTGTGTCACCCTTATATTCTGCGCTGGGGTTTTGGCCTTTAAACGCTTTGTCCATAGCCATTATCGCGCTTCTCATATCCAGCTTACCTGTGACAAGGTTGGCTTCAACAGTTATTTGTCTTTGTCTGTTGTGTCTGTTTATCTGCGCAGGGCCGAAACCTTGTTCAACCTTAGCCACGCTGTCTAAACGGACAAGAACATCTTTGCCGTTTTGTTTGGCGGGAATCATCATGGCGGAGATAACATCTTTATTGTTCCTGTACGCTTCGTCTGCGCGGACGCGGACTTCGTAAAGTTCTTCTCCGTCTTTATACTTGGTTATATCTTCTTCCCCGCCGACCATTGTGCGCAGCGCGCCTGCAATATCGGTTACTTTTACGCCCAAGTCATGCGCTTTTTGACGGTTAATATGAACCCTGTATTCGGGTTTGGCAAGGTCAAAGTCTATATCAAGGTCTATCAAACCGGGCATATCTTTAACTTTGTCGTAAACGCCGTCGGCATAAGCTAAAAGCTGGTTCATATCAGGGCCTGTGATAACATACTGTATCGCGGCTTCCGCGCCGCCGGGAGAACCGCTGATAATATTTACGCCGCTCTTAACCGTGGTATATTTTGAAAGTATGCCGCGGGTAGCGTTAAGGTAGTCAAAAATAGTGTATTTTTTGCCTCTTATTTTAGCGTCTTCCAGTTCCACAATAAAATAACCGCGGTTGGTGGAAGAGCCTGCGTTAATCATACTGTCGGAAGAAACGCCTATACCAGTAAACAGATTTTCTATATGCGGCATTTGCTTTATTTCTTTTTCAACCTGTTCCATAAATGAAGTCATTTTGGAATAGCTTGTGCCGTCGGGCGCTTTAAACGTTACCTGATACTGGCCGGAATCGTCTTCAGGTATAAAGTCCACACCTACCCAGCCGCGCGCCATCATAAACAGCGGTGATATCGCAAGCACTAAAGACAAAGATATCATTGCGACTTTGTGGGCCATGGCCCATTTGAGCATCTTTAGATAAACGCCTGTTATGGTGTCGTTAAGGCTATCTACAAAATCGGCTGATTTTTTGCGTTTATGGCTTGCTTTAAGGAACTTGCTGCATAACATAGGAGTAAGCGTTAAAGCTATGATACCGCTTATGCCCACCGCGTAAGCCACTGTTAAACCGTAGCTGCGCACGAATCTGCCCACGATACCGCTCATGAAAGCTAAAGGAACGAAAATAACGATAAGCGATGCTGTTGTGGCTATAACGGCGAAGGAAATTTCTTTAGAGCCTTCCATTGCGGCCTGCCACGCATTTCTACCGTATTCCTGCATATGCCTGTGAATATTTTCAAGCATAATAATGGCGTCGTCAATAACTATACCCACCGCCACAGTAAGGCCCAGCAAAGTCATATTGTTTAGGGAAAATCCGCTGGACTTCATTAAAAAGAATGTACTGATAATTGACGTAGGAATAGCGACGGACGCTATTAATGTGGAGCGAACATCGCCCATAAACAAGAACACCACGATAGCGGCCAAAATAGCGCCCACTACCAAGTGTTCCATAACCGCAAAGAAGGAGTCTTCAATATATCCCGACTGGTCCGATATTGTTGTAATTGTTATACCCTGCGGGATAAGCGGGGCAATTTGGTCTAACCTTTCTTTAATTGAAGCGATAACAGCAAGCGTGTTTGTGCCTGACTGCTTTTTGATATTTAAGCTGACGCTTCTTTTACCGTTAAGGAATACCGCGCTTTTTTCGTATTCGCCGCTGTCTTCCACGCGGCCGATATCGGAAACTTTTATAGGCACGCCGTTAACATGGGCTACAACTATATCATTAAAATCTTTAACCTTATCTATACGACCCAAGATGCGAAGGTTAAAATCGTTTAATTTATTTTCAACGCTGCCGCCGGGGACTTCAACATTTTGCTCCATAATGGCAGACTTTACCGACGCGACGGAAATACCCAAAGAAGCAAGTTTAAGAGGGTTAACGATAATATGTATTTCTCTTTCTCTGCCGCCGACGATATCAACGGAACCGATACCGCTTACGTTTTCTATATTCTCTTTAACTTTCTTTTTGGCGAGTTCGGTAAGATTGACAATATCCATATCGCCAGATACAACGACGTTTAAAATAGGAGCCGCGCCAATATCCAACTTGGACACGACGGGCGATTCTATGCCGTCGGGCAAATCGTTTTCTATTTTATTTACGTTATCGCGCACTTCCTGTGCGGCAACGTCGCCGTTCTTTTCCAACGCGAATTTTAAAATTACGAAGGAGGAGCCTTCCATAGTATAGGAAGAGCTTTCTTCCAACCCGGAAATTACGTTTACGGATTCTTCCACCTGTTTTGTTATGGAAGTTTCAATTTCCTCGGGGCTGGAGCCTGCCAAAACCGTCTGCACCGTAACGTACGGAAAGTCGACGTTAGGGTACATATCAACGCCCATGCTTTTGTAACCTATCAACCCCAAAACAATCATTGCGGTTGAAATCATTACCGTTGTAACGGGGCGGCGTATGAACAGAGAAGAAATACCGTCCCCAGAAGAATGTTGCGCCTGAGCTTCAGGCTTATTTATATTTTCTTTATTTTCTTGCATTTTTTTAAGGCCTTATTTTTCTTCAATTTTGATTTTGCTGCCGTCTTTTAAACCAAACACAACTTTGGCCACTGATGCGCCTTCCTGCAAGCCTGATTTAATTTCCGCAAAATCTTGTGAGGCCAAGCCTTCTTTAACCTCAGTTTTGGCAACGCTGTCGCCGTTAATTACATAAACGTATGTTTGGCCTGTTTTGTCATCTTTTTCGATACTGTTTAAGGGAACGCTTAAAACATTTTTTCTTGTTTCAAGCAAAAGATTAACATTGGCAAACATACCCGTTTTGATAAGATTATCGCCGTTTAAAGCTTTGAGTTCTACGGTAACTACGCGGCTTTGCTCGTCCACTACGGGGCTTATTTTGTAAACCTCGGCGGCAAACTGCTTATCACCGTAAGCTTCTACGGTAAAGGTGGCTTTTTGACCTATTTTTACTTTACCTACATATCTCTCGGGGACGTCAACGGAAAGACGAACCATGCGTTGGTTTACAACCAAGGCTACCGCCGTGCTTTTGGTAACATTTTGACCGGGGTCAAGATAGGTTTTACCGATAACGCCGTTTATTGTGGAGGGAACGATAACAGGCTCGTAAACCGCGCCGACTTCATCTCTCTCAATAAGAGCAATGGTTTGGTTGCGAGATACGCTGTCGCCTTCCCTAAGGACATTTTGTAAAAGTTTACCGTCTATTCTGGGGTAGATTACGGCTTCTTCCCACGCTTTAACGGAACCCGTTATCAACAGGTCTTGAGAAACATCGCGCTTCTGCGCGGTTTGCGCGGAAACGGCAAAAACATCTTTTTCAATTTTTTCAAGTTCGCTTTGGTTGTTTTTACCACCGCAAGCGGCAATCATTAAAGCCGCAAATGTTAAAAGTACTAATTTTTTCATTTAATTATAACCTCTTTACCTACTGCATAATTTAAATCTGCTATCGCCGTAAGGGCGTCGTGAACAGCTTGTACGTATTGCACCTGCGCGTCGTGTAAGGCAAGGGCGCTGTCGTCTAAATCCAACCTGCTTGCAAGCCCGTTTCTGTACCTTAATGTTGTTCTTTCAAGGTTCTTCATCGCTTGAGCAATGGTGTCTTGCGTTGCGCCTATGCGCTTGCGGGATTCCTGCAAATTAAGCCAAGCTGTTTTTACCGCTATTCTTACATTACGCTTTGCGTCTTGGTCTTGCAAAACGGCCTGTTCGTAAGCGAGCTGCTTTTGCTTTACAACGGAACTTACGCGAAAGCCTTCAAATAAAGGAATGCTTATTTTAAGGCCTGCGTTTGTACCGTAAGAAGAATTATCGCTGCTTGTCGGTATTATTACGGAGTCAGATGACCCTGTGTGCTTTGCATTAATAAAAGCGGAAACCTCGCCAAAGTGGTCAGCGCGGGCAATTTTTATTTGCTCTTCGGCAATCTTAACATTAAGGGCAGAGATAACAATCTCAGGTCTGCCTTCTTCCGCCATTGCGTAAAGTTCGCCAAGTTCGGGCGTTTTGGTATCCAAAACTTCGCCGATTTCCCAAGTAAGATATAAAGGCTCTTCGGGGTCTTTGTTTAATAATCTTCTTAATTGCAAAAGGCCCAAGTCGTAATTATTAAGCGCTTTAATTAAGGAAGGCTCGCTGTTGGCTACTTTAACCTGTTGGGTAAGAACATCCAAATCGCTGGCAAGACCTTGTTTATATTTAAGTTGGATTTCTTTTAAGTGGTCCTTTGATATATCAAGGTTCATCTGCTCCACCTGCGCGACGGCGTGTGATAAAACTATACCATAGCAAAGGGTGCTTACCATATTCTTTATATTGTTTTGGGTTTCTTTAAGCTGCAAATATCCGCTTTGGGAATACATTTTACCCATATTAATACCAGCGCTTACCGCACCGCCTTTCCATAACAGCAAAGACGCTTCTGCCGATGCGCTTGTGGCATTATCAAGGCTGAAGCGAAAGCTGCCCATAGAAGTAATTGTGCTTTGCGGGCGCAATGCGCGAGAATATGAACCCTCCAACTTAACGGAAGGGTAAACATAAGACCAGTACTGCCTTACCTGCTGGTCGTAAATCTGCGCCGTTTTTTGCGCTATAACCACGGAAGAGTTTTGCTCAAGCGCTACGTTTACGGCTTGGTCTATAGTTATTAACCCGCCGATGCCTGTTTCTTCCGTTTTAAAAAGTTCCTGCGCGGTGGTGCTGTTCTTTTGTTTTGTTTCCTCAGCGCCTATCGGCAAGACGGCAGCATTTAATAAGACTGCTGCGCTCAGTATTACATTAACTGCATATTTCATTTATTTTTTTCTCCCTTATATTGAAGAGCGCATAAAATCATCCGCGCCATATCCCGTGCATAATCGGAATTAAATTTCAAATCTTTAGAGCCGCCGTGTAAAACCAAATGGGCAACATTAGCAAGTATCAAATGCAATCCCATATCTCTGGCTTTAGCTGTAATATAACCTTTTTTATACTGCTCGTCCAACATCTTTTTGAACAGATTAAAACTTGTACGTTGAAAATCTTCCAAATGCTTTGCCATTACGGGGCTGGCGGCGGCAAAGCTGTTTAAGTGGATAAAGAAGCCTGTCATTAACAAAGGGTCTTCATCAATGCAAATATAGCCAGATAGGATAAAACAAAGAATCTCTTCAAATGATTCCCCTTCATTTATATACTGTTCCAATATTTTTTGGGAGGATCCCATCTCTCCGCATATCATTTGGGAACAAAGGTCTTCCTTATCTTTAAAGTAGTAATACAAAACAGGTTTGGTAACGCCGCAGGCATCGGCAATTTCCCTCATAGAAATTTCCTTAATGCCCTTTCTCGCCATAAGGCGGAAGGCCTGTCGCATTATTTCTTCTTTTTTATTTTCCGTATTTTTGACGTTCTTTTTACGCATTGTACGCCTGCCTTATTTATTTACTTACCGGTAGGTATATTTTACCAAAACATATAATATCCTGTCAAAAATAATGCGCGGCGTCGACGGTAAAGTTTATTGCTCTTCAATATCGGCCGCAAGGCCTTTAAGGTAAGCAATGGTTTTTAGTGTCCTTGGGGAAGGATTGGAAAGAACGGCAATATCAGGCAGGCTGTAAACTTTATGATTTTTTACGGCGTTAACATTTTCTGCACCCGCCAAAGAAGAATAATCGGTTGTGTTTGCGCCTATGGAAATGATGATATCAGGATTAAGCGCCGCAACGTTTTCCCACGAAACTTTTAAAGTGTCTTCCCCTATATTTCCAAAAATATTTCTAAGTCCCGCATAGGCCAAAACATCATTAATAAAGTTAAGGTAGCCTATGGTAAGCAGGTGGTCGTCTAAAGCCACAAACACTTTTGCTTTGGCCCGCTCTCTTACGCCCGAAAGGGCCTTAAGTTCCGCCACTAATTCGGAGCTGTTTTTGCCTATGTTGGAGGCTATAAAATTGATATTAAAATAAATATCCTCCACATTTTGCGGCTTTGGTATTATTATAACGCGCACACCGCTTTTTGCAATCTCATCTGTTGCGGCGGACGGGGCGGACGGGTCCACAAACAACACTTCGGGCGAGGCGGTTATTATTTCCTTAACGTCGGGGGAAATATTTGTCCCCATTCTTTTTATTATTCTCGTTTTTTCGGGATATTCGGAATCGTTTGAAACACCCATAACATCAGGCACGCCCAAAGCGGCAAGTATCTCTGTCGCAGATGGAGAAAGTGAAACTATACCTATGTGTTGCACAGGCTTAGGCTTGGGCAAAAAATAAGCCCTGTTGACGTAGAAATACGACACCGCAAAAGCGGTGCATATCCCCAGAATAATAAGTTTTGCCTTTTTTGTAAGCTGCATTATTTTAATACCAATTCAATCTTTTTAAGTTGTTTTTTATCTGTTTTTTTGTGAGGAGCGGCAACGCTGTCGTACATCGGCTCCACACCCAAAACTTCCTGCTTAAGTTTTGCTATTTCAGGCACAGCTGCAAGAATAAGTTTTTTGGCCGAGACTTCGTTATGCTTCATTGTCGCATTAACTTTTGCCGCTGTAACCTCTTCCCCTTCTTTCCAGCTGTCGTAATCCGTAACCATAGCGGCGTAACCGTAGGCAAGGCCTGCTTCTCTGGCTAATTTAGCCTCGGGGCAACTTGTCATACCGATAAGGCTCCACCCCATTTTGCGATGGAAGTCGCTTTCCGCCTTGGTGGAAAATGCGGGGCCTTCCATACAAACCAAAACACCGCCCTTGGCTGATTTTATTTTAAGTTTTTTGGAGAGCTTAAACATAATATCTTGCACGGGTTCGCAAAACGGATATGCAAAAGAAACGTGGCCCACAAGCCCGTTGCCGAAAAACGTATTAACGCGGCCAAATGTTTTATCCACAATATTATCTGGGAAAACTAAAGAGGCGGGCGGGAGTTCTTCCTTTAAAGAACCGCACGCGCTGAAGGATAAAATTATTCTTGCGCCAAGTTTTTTAAGCGCGTAAATATTGGCCCTGTACGGAACTTCCGTCGGCAAATAAATGTGATGTCTGTTATGGCGCGCCAAAAAGCCTACGCTTACGCCGCCTATTTTACCCGTAATAATTTTGTCGGAAGGGTTGCCGAAAGGCGTTTTTACCGCAACTTCTTTTTTATCAGTCATCTCTTCCAAATTATAAAGCCCGCTGCCGCCTATTATGCCTATTTCAATCATATTCTTTCCCCGTACAAAGGAAATTTTGCAAGAAATTCTTCCACCTTAACGGCAATATCGCGCAGCTTTTCCTCGTTAGTATAATTATTTACGGCTTCGTCTATAAAACCCGCTATAACAGCCATTTCTTCTTCCTTCATGCCTCTGGTTGTAACCGCAGGCGTGCCAAGGCGTATGCCGCTGGTTATCATCGGTTTTTGCGGGTCGTAAGGAATGGTGTTTTTATTGCAGGTTATGCCTGCTTTATCAAGGGCTTCTTCCGCCTGTTTACCCGTTATGTTTTTGCTTCTTAAATCCACGCTTAACAAGTGGCAATCCGTGCCGCCCGCAACAATGCGGTAGCCGAGTTTTTGCATCTCTTCCACAAGTTTTTTTGCGTTTGCTTTAACCTGTTTTTGATAGGTTTTAAATTCGGGCTGCAAAGCCTCGCCGAAGCAAACCGCTTTGCCCGCTATTATGTGCATTAAAGGCCCGCCCTGCGTACCGGGGAAGACCGAGGAATTTACCGCTTTTAAATATTTTTCTTTACACAAAATAAGCCCGCCGCGCGGACCGCGTAAAGTTTTGTGAGTAGTTGTTGTAACCAAATCGGCAAACGGAACGGGAGAGGGATATTCGCCCGCGGCAATAAGACCCGCGTAATGCGCAACATCGCACACAAGAAACGCACCAACGCTGTCTGCAATTTTTCTTAAATATTCCCAGTCAAAAATTCTGGAATAATTTGACGCGCCCGCCATAATAAGTTTTGGTTTTGCTTCTAGCACGGTTTTGGCGGCTTCGTCGTAATCAATCTCTTCCGTATCTGGTTTTACGTTCATTGCGACTATGTTAAAATATTTCCCGCTAAAGTTTAAAGGATGCCCGTGCGTTAAGTGTCCGCCGTGCGAAAGATTTAAACCCAGCACGGTGTCGCCGGGGTTGATTAAAGAAAGATACGCGGCTATATTTGCCTGCGTGCCGCTGTGTGGCTGCACATTGGCGCCTTCCGCTTTAAACAATTCTTTTGCGCGTTCTATGGCAAGCGTTTCCACCTTGTCCACATACTCGCAACCGCCGTAATATCTTTTTGCGGGGTAGCCTTCCGCATACTTGTTTGTAAGAACGGAACCTTGTGCTTCCATAACTGCTTTGGAGGTAAAATTTTCCGACGCGATAAGTTCTATCCTGTTTTGCTGGCGCAGGGCCTCCTGCATAA
>JAEXBW010000109.1 GCA_023393825.1 Elusimicrobiota bacterium
CTATTGAAGCTACTTTAAATATTTTCATTCTAAATTCTCCGTGTAAAACTGACTTTATAATATCAGTATATTGTTTAAGTATCTTATATGCAAGAGCAAAAAGACCTATTTGTATTTAGGTCTTAGGACTCCTTTCTGTTTGCTTCCGTCATTGCCTGCTCTATCCCCCTTGAGAGGATACAGGAAACCGCCTCTTTAGCTTTTTGCAAAGCGGAGGCAACTAAATCCTGCTCCTGCGGGGTAAATTTGGAAAGCACAAAATCTTTACCTTCAAAATAAGCTGGGCGCGGGCCTATGCCTATTCTAAGACGGGCTATATTCTGCGTGCCTGCAAGTTCAATAATGTTCTTCATTCCGTTTTGCCCGCCCGCGGAACCGTCCCTGCGAACGCGTATGCTGCCTAAAGGCAAAGACATATCATCAAATATAACCAAAACTGCCGTATACGGAATTTTATAAAAATTGGCAAAAGCGCTTACGGCCTGCCCAGATAGATTCATAAAAGTTTGCGGCTTAAGAAGATAAATGGTTTTACCTTCCGCCTCGGCTTTTGCGCAAAGGGCCAAATCCCCGCGCCAAGGCTCAAAATCAGCATTAAGGGAACGCGCAAGCGCGTCAATAGCCATAAACCCCGCGTTATGACGGGTGTTTTGGTATTGTTTGCCCGGATTGCCCAAGCCGACTATAAGAAATGTATCTGCCATAGTTGAACCTTGTTAAAAGTTTAGCATAAAAAAACAGGGCGCATTAAATATGCGCCCTGTTGTAAAGATAAGACTATTTCTTTGCTGCGGGTGCGGCGGCTGCGGGAGCGCCTTCCTCATCTTTCTTGCCTTTGGTGGCGGAAAGTTCAGGCTGGGCTGCGGCATCGGCTGCGGGAGCAGCGGCGGCCACGGGAGCAGCTTCTTCTTTAGGTATCATTACGTGCACAACCATTCTGTGTGCGTCGCCCAAAATTGCAACGCCTTTAGGCGCAACAAGGTTGGCAACCGTAACGTGGTTATCCAAATCTACATTGGTAATATCAACCGCAATGTTGTGCGGAATATCGCCGGGGAGAGATTTGATTGCGACTTCTCTTAAAACGTGGTCCACAATGGCGCCATGGGCTTTAGCAAAAGCGCATTCGCCCGTAAGAACGACGGGGACGATTGTTTCAATAGGTCTGTCCATAGAAATTCTTTGAAAGTCGACGTGTATCGGCTTGTCTGTTACTACGTGATACTGAACTTCTTTGATGATGGCAAGTTCGTTTTTGCCGGAAAGATCAATTTCCACAAGAACGTTGCTGCCTGCTTTCTGTATGGCAGCTAAATCTTTTTCCGCCAAAGAAACTACCGTCGGGTTTTTGTCAATGCCATAGATTACGGCAGGTATCTTTTTTTGGCCTCTCAATTTAGAGAGTTCGCCTCTTACGCCTGCTTTTTCTCTGGGTTCTGCTGATATTTTAAGTTTTTCCATTTTATTACTTCCTCCGAATATTTATTCCTTTTTTTGTAAATTTTATTTGAACATCTCGCTGATAGAACTGCCGTCGTGGTTACGCTTTATTGCGTCGGCCAAAACGTGTGCGATGCTTAATACTTGTATTTTATCGCTCAGTTTGCGGCTTTCGGGCAGGGTATCGGTTATGAAAAGTTTTTCTATGGCGGAGTTATTTACTTTATCAACCCCATCCCTTGAAAGTACGCCGTGCGTACATACGGCATAAACTTTCTTTGCGCCGTTTTCCTTAACTTTATTGGCCACTACCGATAATGTGCCTGCTGTATCAACTATATCATCTACAATAATTACTGTTTTGTCTTTTACATCTCCGATTACATTGTACACCACGGCTTCGTTGGCTTTGGGGCGGCGTTTATCAATGATAACCAGCCCTGCGTCCATACGTGCCGCAAATTTGCGGGCGCGTTCCACACCGCCTACGTCGGGTGAAACCACCACTAAATCTTTGGGTTTGTCTTTAAGAAAATAATCCAAAAATACTCCGCGCGCTCTTAAATGGTCCACGGGAATATCAAAAAAGCCTTGTATTTGACCTGCGTGCAAGTCCATAGCCATAACTCTGTCCGCGCCTGCTTCCGTAATAAGGTTGGAAACCAGTTTAGCTGTTATCGGCACTCTGGGGCCGCTTTTTCTATCCGCTCTGGCATAGCCGAAGTAAGGTATAACAGCCGTAATGCGGCCCGCGCTTGCGCGGCGCATGGCGTCGATGGCTACCAAAAGTTCCATAAGATTTTCGTTAACGGGGGTGCAGGTGGGCTGGATAATATAGCAATCCGCGCCGCGGACGCTTTCCAAAACCTGTACGTCAACTTCGCCGTCGGCAAAACGCTCAACGCGAAGAGCCCCGAGTTCTTTGCCCAAATGCATTGCAATCTTTTCCGCCAACGGACGATTTGCATTGCATGTAAAGACTTTTAAGTCCCTGGAACATTGACAACGTATCATTTTTTAATTTCCTTTTTTATTTTCAAATTTACCTGGCGCGCCCTTGCTATTGCCAAAGAGCCGGAAGGTATGTCTTCCGTTATGGTGGAGCCTGCGCCTATTCTAACGCCGCGTTCTACCTTAACGGGAGCAACAAAATTTGTATTTGACCCTATAAAAACTTCGTCTTTTATTATGGTTTTAAATTTATTTACGCCGTCGTAATTGCAGGTTATGGTGCCTGCGCCCACATTAACTTTTGCGCCCATTTCGGTATCGCCGATATAAGTAAGGTGGGGGACTTTTGAGCCTTTGCCGATTACGGATTTTTTAATTTCCACAAAGTTGCCTACTTTTGCGCCTTCTTTTAAATCCGTCATCGGGCGAAGGTGGGCATAAGGCCCTACTTGGCAGCTTTCCGCTACGGCGGAATCTATAATATAACAGCCCGATTTAATTATGCTGTTATCTTTAATAAAGCTGTTTTCTATCCAGCAGTTAGGGCCGATAAAACAATTTTTGCCTATAACCGTTTTGCCGCTTATAAAAGTGTTGGGATAAACAACCGAATCTTGGCCTATCTTAACGGTGGCGTCTACATAGGTAACTTCGGGGTTAATAAAGGTTACGCCGTCCGCCATAAATTTAGCGTTAATATCGGCGCGCATTATTTTTGCGGCCTCGGCTAACTGCTCTTTGGAGTTAATGCCCATAGCTTCTTTATAATCCTCCGCTTTAAAAACTTCCACCTTAAGCCCTTTTTGCTTTAAGAAAGCAAGGGCATCGGTAAGGTAGTATTCCTTTTTAACGCCTTGCGGGCGAAGGAGTTTTAAAACGCTTATCAAATCCGCCGTGTTAAAAATATACATTCCTGAATTTACTTCTTTTATAGCGGCTGTTTTGGCGTCGGTTTCGCTTTCTTCTACAATCTTTTCAAATTCGCCTTGGGCATTTTTTACTATACGGCCATAGCCCTTGGGATTATCTATATCAACGGTAAAAACGGTGCAGGAAGCATTGGTTTTATTATGCTTGCTTATAAGGTTTTTTAAGGTAGAGGATTTAATTAACGGAGCATCGCCCGCCAATATAAGGATTTGTCCGTACTTTTGCATAAAAGGCACGCTGTCTTTGGCGGCGGTACCGCTGCCTGTAAGCTCTTTTTGCAAAATAAAATCCACCGGCGTCTTGATACCCCAAAGCTGGAGTTTATCAGAAACTGTTTTCTGCAACAGTTCCGCGCGGTGGCCTATAAGTACGCCTATTGCGGAAGGTTTTAAAGTTTCCGCCGTTTTAAGTATGTGTGAGAGTATTTCCCCCCCGCAAATACTGTGCAACGGTTTTGGCGTGTCGGACTTCATTCTTGTACCCTTTCCTCCTGCGAGGACGAGGACACAAAGATTTTTTTTGGCTACCATAATTTCCTTTACTCTTGCCGTAGAATCTATACTACTGTATTTATTATACCAAATAAATTGGGGTTATATTTCCCGCGCAAGGCAAATATCTTCCCTTGCGGCAACTATCTTGACGGGGGTTATAAGGCGCGAAAGTTTGCCGTTTTCTATATGTGCGCGGGCGAAATTGGACAGTACGCCGCTTACCGTGCCGTCTTTTAATACCTCTTCCGCCAAAAAGTGCTGGGTTGTGCCTATAAGCTTTGCGGCAAAAGCGGCGCGAAGCTCTTTATCCAAAGCTCTAAGCTCGTCGGACCTACGCTTAATTTCCTGCGCGGGTATTTGCGGCAGGGCGGCGGCGGGAGTGCCGGGGCGCACGGAATAACTGAAAACGTGCAAGCCCGCAAAACCTATTTGCTTTAAAAAGTTTTTGGTAATTTCAAAATCTTCGGGCGTTTCTGTGGGATAACCCGCAATAATATCGCAAAACACCGCAAGTGCGGGAACTTTTGATTTTATATAGGCCACGCGCTGCGCGTATTCCTGCGTGGTATAGCGGCGCTTCATATGTTTCAAAACCGCGTCGCAGCCGCTTTGCAAAGGTAAGTGCAAATAATCACAAGCCTTTTGCCCGCCTTTGGAAAGGACTTCTATAAATTCGTCCGTTACCGTGTTAATTTCTATTGAGGAAAAGCGTATCCTAAAATTACCTTCAACCGCAAAAATTTCTTGGGTAAGCGCGGCCAAATCCGCGCCAGTTTGCGGGCAATTATAATTGCCTATGTTTATGCCAGTAAGCACAATTTCTTTATAGCCGTTAGCGACAAGGTTTTTAATTTCCTGCAATACAACGGCTTTGGGTTTAGAGGTTTTTTGCGGGCGCGTATAAGGCACTATGCAATAAGAGCAAAAACAATCGCAACCGTCTTGAATTTTTATAAAGGCGCGGGTTTTGCCCTCGTGTTCTTTTACGCTCCAGTCTATCTGCTTGCCAAATAAAGCGGGGCCGATATCTGTTTTAAATATAACTTCCGCCGCGGGAAAGTTTTTTGCTATTTCGTCTTTATGCGCCATTGCGTAACAGCCTGTTATTATAAGACGGGCGGCGGGATTAATTTTTTGTATGCGGCGGATTTCGCGCTCCACATCTTTATCCGCATTTTTAGTAACGGTGCAGGTGTTAAGCAGGCATAAATCGGCGTCTTTAAAATCCGTAATTATCTGGTGGCCTTCAAGCGAAAATTCTTCTAAAATAGCTTCGCTTTCCACTTGGTTAACGCGGCAGCCGAATGTTTTTATAAATATCTTCATTGCAGGGCCGCCCAGCATGCGGCGGTTGCGGCAGTTTCCGCGCGTAAAATGTTTGTGCCTAAAGACACAC
>JAEXBW010000001.1 GCA_023393825.1 Elusimicrobiota bacterium
AGCGAGAAAAATGGTAAAATATTTAAAGTTAAGTTAAACCCGATTTAAAATTATATTCCGGGATGGTGTAATGGTAGCACCAGCGCCTCTGGAGCGTTTAGTCTAGGTTCGAGTCCTAGTCCCGGAGAAAAAATTTAAAACCCTAACCTGCAAAGGTTGGGGTTAATTTTTTCTACGGGACAGCAGGCAAACTGCTTTGCCTGCGCTAGGACGAGAAAGGCGGAGTGTTATGCGAGTTTGAGCCGCGCAGTTACGGCGAAAGGCGAGCATCACGAGCCCGGCCTGCAGAAAAATGCCGTCAGGCATTTTATCGGAAGGCGAGCCAGTCCCGAAACACATTCTTATATATAAATTTAAAACCCCGCCTCGTTGCGGGGTTAATTTTTTATATTAATCAAAGTCCCAGTCTGCAACACTGGGACTTTGATTAACTTAACAAACATTTTTTAACTTATTTTTGTGCCATCTGGCAACTCAAAAAATCCGTCTTCTTCAATAAGCGTCTTTTTTATCAAAATTGCTTTTTCTTCATTAGCTTGTTTAACCAAAATCTGTAGTCTTTCATACTGTGAAAGACCGCGCTTAATAAGCTCGGCGTTTTTATGCTCTAAATTACTAAGGATTACCAGCTCTATAGCTCCAGCATAATCACGTATATTTTCCGATTTACTTCTGCTTGTGTTCTCATCGCGCCATTCTTTAGCTGTCTTCCCAAATAAAGCCACATTTATAACATCAGCTTCCTTAGCATATTCAAAACCTTCTTTCCACTTAGGAACATTAACTATTGGCAATATATGGTTTTTTATAGCATCGGTTTGTAACTTATAGTTAACCTTTGACAAGAATCTTCCCGTTTGCCATTCTTCCGTCAACCGCAGCGCTTCAATCTGCTTGAGTCTTTGAAACTCTTTTATGATATATAGTTTAAGTTCTGGACTTAACCAACTGGCAAACTCCAAAGCAATATCATAATGGGCAAATGTTCCTCCTTCATAGCGCCCCGTTTTTGCAAAAAGGCCTACCGCCCTTGTCTTTTCCACCCATTGTTTGATGCTGATACTAAATCTATTTGTACCTGCCTCATTTTTAATCCCCTCGAATTCGTGGGGATTAAAATTTAAATTATTAATTCTTTCCCAAACACCTAGAAATTCAATAGTGTTTTTATTTCTAAGCCAAGACAATATAATGACATCCACAGCACGATTCTCGCTAGCAAACTTTCTTGCAATATCAGAAATACAAATATAATCCTGCTTTTCATCAGATACACTTCTAAATTTTATATCTCGAACAGAAATCTCTCTTGAAATTTTCTTCCCTACCATATTGAACTCCTTCGTATTTGCTTATTCTTGAGTTAAATCAATTAACTTTTATTTTTTTGCGGCGGGTGCGGCAGCGGCTTTCTTTACTGGTGCTTTAGCAGACGCAGCGGCGGGCTTTGCAGCAACAGCCTTATGCGGCTTGCCGTTTGCAAGGTCATTTATATAAGCTATCACCTTTTCCGCATTTGCTCTTTTATCTTCGGGGAAATCCGAAGCTTTAAATCTGTCCTGCCACAAAGGGTCGCCCGCTTTGCGCGCGGCATTAGCAGCAGAAAGCGTTGCGCCGTGCGAGGTTAAAAGCCCTATAATTTCTTCTGTTTCGGGCCTGCCTGCGGCCGTAAACGCGGCAGAAAGGGCCGTTAAATTAGAGGAAACAAAGTTAGGGTCTGCCTTATTTTCAAGCAAAACTTTCACGCTTTTAGGTTTGCCGAAAGCCGACGCAAGCATAAGCGGCGTAGCGTGCATATATCCGACGGCATTAACCTTGGCGCCATTTCTTATAAGCAACTCAACTTCTTGCGGGGTATCCACTTTGCCCGATACTAAATAACTGAGGGCGGGGCATTTATTTGGGTCTGCCTTATGATTTAAAAGAACATTCAGTGCAAAAACATTTTGTCTTGCGCTGGCGGCGCAAAGCGCGGTAAGTTTTTTGCCGGGGGCAATATAATTAATATCAGCACCCTGCTCTAAAATAAGTTTTACCATAATTTCAGTACCCTCTTTAGCGGCAACATACAGGGGGAAAACACCGTTTTCATCAGGCATATTAACATTGCGTTTAGTGACAAGTTGTTTTACAAGGTTAATATCTTCCGACCTTATTGCTAAAGCAAGGCCGTCCATATCGGCAGGCCCCATACCTGCGGGCGCGGCTTGCTGCGGGGCCGCTTTCTTTTGCGCGGTCTTTTGCCACGGCATCTTTTGCGCGGCGGCATAGGTTTGCGCAATCATAAAAAAAGAAAGCATAACAAAAAATATCTTTTTCATAGTTTTCCATCTCCTAAAAAATCATTTTAATTATTAACACCCTAAAGTTATATATTAATGGTACAAAATTACCGCCGTAATGCAAACGCCCCGCAAAATATTACACCAAACATCTCTGCTCCCGAAAAGCTGCTATTGCCGTTAATCGCAAGGGCAGGGCAAGGCAAAAGGCCGAAATAAGCAAAAGTCTGTTAACTTTATTAAATGACTATATTTGGTATAATTTTTATATACGGGGTATGGCTCAATGGTAGAGCGCTCGGTTTGGGACCGAGAGGCTCCCGGTTCAAGCCCGGGTACCCCGATTTTTCTTTTAAAAAAGCATTAAGTTGCAGCGGAGCCTATATGACCCTTTCCAAACAGCAGCTTTCTTTACTGCCGTCCCACAATCTGTTCTTTACGCCAAACAAACTTAAACCTATCGTAATAAATAAAAATTTATCTGTAATAATCTCGGCCCCCGTAAAAGCGCCTTTTGCTTTTGACAGCCTTATTTTAAGCATAAGCGCAAAATTACAAAAAGACGCCGCAATACTTTTGCAGGCCGCCGTTGAGACGGAAAAAGGCTGGAGCGGCTTTTATAAACTTGCATATATTTCCAATACTTACAAAAAAACTTTTGAGCCGCAGAAGGACGAATTTGCCTCCACCGATATTGATACTCTTTTGTGCAAAAAGCCCGCAAACCGCTTTAAATATCAAATAACAATTTTGGGTAAAGCAAAAATAAATCTGCTTTGCGCCGCGCTTACAAACTCCACAGCGTTTTACGATAAAGAACTGGCGCAAGAAACTTTAGATTTAAAAGATTTTGAATTACCGCTTGCCCCTATCAGCCAAATGGAATTTGAAGATAAGACCATAGCAAATAAAATTTGCAGCCCCGCCGCGCTTACCGCCGTGCTTAATTATTACGGTAAAAAAGTTAATCTTGCCGATATTATTAAAGCAGTTTACGACGAGAACGCTAAAATTTACGGCACATGGCCTTTAAATACTGCCGTTGCCGCGCAAACAGGTTTAAACGCGTGTGTGGTAAGGTGTTCTTCTTTAGCGCAAGCCGAGGGAGAAATATATAAAGGCAGACCTGTAATAGTTTCCATAGGTTTTAAAAAAGGCAAGCTTAAAAATGCCCCGCAGCAGGCAACCGCGGGACACCTTGTCGTCATAACGGGCTTTGATAAAAAAGGCGATGTTATCGTCATAGACCCTGCCGCAAAAACCGCAAAAGACGCACGCCGCGTATATTCCCGCGCACAATTTGCGGAAGCTTGGCTTAAAAATAAAAAAGGTTTAACTTACGCCATAGAGGATTAACAGGATATGAAAAAACTTTTTACTATATTGCTTTGCGTTTTCGCTCTTGCGGCCTGCGCCAAAAAAGATACAAAAGATAACCTTACCCTTGCGGTTAAAGGGGAAGTGGAATCTTTGGACCCTGTATTTTCCTACGACGGCGTTACGCACGGGCTTTTGCTGAATGTTTATGATACATTAATTAAATTTAAAGGCAGCTCCCTGACGGAGTTTGAACCATTAATTGCGCAGGAAGTGCCAAGCGTGGAAAACGGTTTAATATCAAAAGACGGACTTACATACAAATTTAATATCCGCAAAGATATAAAATTCCACGACGGCACACCGCTTACCGCGCAGGATGTGGAATATTCTTTAAGAAGGTTTTTAATATCAGATGTTTCTGGCGGGCCTTCCAGCCTTTTGCTTGAACCTATCTTAGGCACCCCCTCCACCCGCGACGAAAAGGGCAATATAACCGCAAACTTTAAAGATATAGAAAATGCAATAAAGGCCGACGGAGATACCGTAACAATAAAACTTAAATCTCCTTTCGCGCCTTTCCTTTCCATCATCGCCCGCTGGTCTTATATAATAAGCAAAGACTGGGCTGTTAAAAACGGAGAATGGGACGGGACGGAAGCCACTTGGAAAAACTTTAACAACCGCGCCAAGACGGAATCCTATTTATTTGAACACGAAAACGGCAGCGGCCCCTTTATTGTACAACGCTGGGATATTCCCGCAAAAAGGATTTACCTTGCGGGTTATCAAAATTATATTTTGGGCGCGCCCGCGCTTAAAACCGTACAGCTTTTAAGCATATCCGAGCAAAGCACCATGCGCCTTATGTTGGAAAGCGCAGACGCCGACATTGTTGAACTTTCGGGCAGTTTTGCGGGGCAGGTAGCCGCAAACCCCGACGCCGTTGTTATGGACGAATTACCCAGACTTAAAACCGACCCCGTTATATTTTTTACCTTTGATATTAACGCGCAGGCCAACCCCGATATCGGCAGCGGCAAGCTGGACGGGCAGGGTATTCCCGCCAACTTTTTTACCGATAAAGATTTAAGGAAAGCCTTTGCTTACAGCTTTGACTACGACGCCTTTGTAACAGAATCTATGAAGGGCAAGGCGCCGCGCGCCATCGGCCCCGTTCCCCCCGGTTTGGTTGGCTACGATAAAGACGCCGCACATTATTCCTTTGACCTTAAACAGGCGGAAGAATATTTTAAAAAAGCATGGGGCGGAAAGGTGTGGGAAAACGGTTTTAAATTTACGCTTACATATAACACGGGCAGCGATATGCGCCAAATGGCTGCGGAAATTTTAAAGCGCAATGTGGAAAGCCTTAATCCTAAATTTAAAATTGAGCTGCGCGGCGTGCCTTGGTCTTCCTTTTTGGAAAAGACCCAAGCCCGCAAAATGCCGCTTTGGGTGCGCGGCTGGATTGCTGATTACCCAGACGCTCATAACTTTGTCTTCCCCTTCCTGCACAGCAAGGGCCGCTACGCCATTGCGCAAAACTTTAACAATCCTAAACTTGACGCGCTTATAGACCGCGCCGTAAAAAGCACGGATAATAAAGAACGCGCAAAACTTTACCGCCAGATACAAGACATCAGCGCGGAAGAAGCGGCGCAAATTTACACCGTGCATTCCCCCGGTGTTTGGGTGTTTAGGAAAGAGGTTAAAGGCTTTGTTGATAACCCCGTGTTTATGGGCATATATTTTTACCCGTTACACAAAATTTGATTTTAAAAATAAACTATGGCGCAGACTAAATTTAAGATACTCATAGCCGACGATAACGATATTATAAGGGAAGGGTTTAAGGAAATTTTCCTTAGCGCGGGGTACGACGTTGTTACCGCCTCCGACGGCGCGCAAGCCGCGCAACTTACCTACACCACCCACCCCGATATCGTGCTTATGGATTATCACATGCCGCACAAGACTGGCTTTGAAGCTGTGGAGGAAATCCGCAGTTATCCCTCCTGCGCCAACATACCCATAATAATTTTAACTTCCGACGAAGAAAGACCAGTAAAAATGAAGGGCCTTTCTATGGAAATTGACGACTTTATGCTAAAACCCGCCGACGAGGAAGAAGTGCTTGCCCGCGTTAAACTTTTGCTAAAGCGCAGTTTGCAAAGAATGGACTGCAACCCGCTTACCAAGTTGCCGGGAAATCCCTCCATACAATCCCGCGCGGAAAAAGAAATTAATTGCGGCCAAAAATTTGCGCTGATATACGCGGACTTAAATAATTTCAAAGCCTATAACGATGTTTACGGTTTTAAAGCGGGCGACAATGTGATACTTGCCGCCGCAAAAATTATAGAAAGCTGCGCCCTGCGCGCCGATAAAGACGCTTTTGTAGGCCATATCGGCGGGGACGATTTTGTGTGCATCTGCCGCTTTGAAGCCGCTAACGCCATAACCAAAGATATCGCCAATAATTTTGACCTTGCCGCGCCGAGCTTTTATAACAAAAAAGACGCGGCTCAGGGTTTTATAATTACCAAAGACCGTAAAGGCGAAATTTGCAAATTCCCGCTTCTTTCCGTTTCTCTGGCGGTTGTGCATAATACTTTAAAGCAGATAACAAATTACGCCCATGCGTCTTCCATAGCGGCGGAATTAAAGCATTACGCCAAAGAACGCCCCTCCAGCTTTATCGTATTTGACAAAAGAACATCTTAAATACGGCTAAATGTGTAAACTGGCATAAATTATTTTTTTTTGTTAAAATATATGTACGCGCCTGTAGCTCAGTTGGTTAGAGCAATCCGCTCATAACGGATGGGTCACAGGTTCAAGTCCTGTCGGGCGCATTTAATTTCAACAAACAATAAACCCCGTCATTCGGGGTTTTTTTATAGAGGCACGTATGCAGCCAAACAACCAAAAACCGCAAGAGGAAGGCCAACAAAAACTTTCCGCAATAGAAGACATTATTAAAAATAAATATCAGGAAGCGGCGGACCTTAAAGCCGCAGGTTTTAACCCTTATCCCGCACACGTTGAGCCTAAACATACCTGCCTTGAAGCCAAAGAATCTGACGTTGACGCACAAGTAATTACCGCCGGCCGCGTTGTGCAGCTGCGCGTTATGGGCAAAGCAGCCTTCGCCCACATTAAAGATGTTACGGGCAAAGTGCAGATTTACGTACAAAAAGACAGCCTTGGGGAAGAAGCTTATATGTTCTTTAAAAAGCATATTTCCGTTGGCGACTTTGTGCTTGTAACTGGCGCACTGTTTTTAACGCATACTCAGGAAAAAACAATTAAAGCAACCAAGGTTGAACTTATCTCTAAAGCCATTCGCCCCATGCCGGAAAAATTCCACGGCTTGCAAGATACAGAAGTCCGCTTCAGAAACCGCCATTTGGACTTACTTGCCAACGAAGAAGTAAAAGAAATTTTTGTTAAACGCGCAAAAATAATTTCCTCCATCCGCAAAACCTTAAACGACAAAGGTTATTTGGAAGTGGAAACACCGACGTTAACACCCAGCGCGGGCGGCGCAATAGCAAAGCCGTTTGAAACCTATCACAATGCCTTAAAAATGCCGCTTTTTATGAGAATCGCGCTTGAACTTTATCACAAGAGATTGGTTATCGGCGGGCTTGATAAAATTTACGAAATCGGCAAAATGTTCCGCAACGAAGGCATTGACACCACCCATAACCCGGAATTTACAATGATGGAAATGTATCAGGCCTACGGCGACGTTAATGTTATGGCGGATTTATTTGACGAAATTATCGGCAATGCGGCCAAAGCCATCGGCGTGGAAAAAGTGCAGTACAGAGGCCACGAAATTAACTTAAAGCCGCCCTTTAAACGCATCTCCATTCCCGTAATTTGGCAGGAAACCTTTGGCGAAGATATACACAATATCTTAAACGGCAGAGAGTTTAACCGCGAAAACCTTATAAAACTTGCAAAGAAAGCGGGTATTTCCTACAAAGAAGACGAAGCTTCCGACAAAATATTTGACGTTCTGTTTGACGAAAGAATCGTAAACAAATTCAGCGACCCCGTGTTGATGATGGACTATCCTACGGCCGTCAGCCCGTTCTCCAAAAACAAACCCGGCGACCCCGAGATTGTAGAACGCTTTGAAGCCTTTGTGGCGGGCGGACAGGAAATTGCCAACGCTTACAGCGAAATCAACGACCCTGCCGACCAGTACCAACGCCTTAAAGACCAAGGCACAAAAAAAGCCAATGACGCCAAAAACGAGGACGCCGACATTGTGGATATTGACTACATCACCGCAATGGAATCAGGCATGCCCCCCACAGGCGGCATGGGCATCGGTATAGACAGAATTACAATGATGCTTACGGGACAGGATTCCATAAGGGAAATCATCTTGTTCCCCACGCTTAAAAATCTGGA
>JAEXBW010000036.1 GCA_023393825.1 Elusimicrobiota bacterium
CTACGGAAAGCGTGTACGCAATATAATTTACCGTAAGCAAAGTAAAAAATTTAAAGCGTTTGCCCGCCGAGGCAAAAAACAATGCGCCTATAAACGCGCCAAGGCCGAAGGCCGCCTCTAAAAACCCCAAAAATACGGAGGTGTGGTTAAAGGTATGCACATAGGCGGGCAAAATAAGCAGCTCCCAAGATTCGCCCAGTATAAACAGCGGCAGCGTAAAAGCTATAACCTGAAGCAAAAACTTATCGCCCTTCATACAGCCCCACGCCTGATTGTAAGTAGTTTCGTTGGGCATCTTGCGGATTTTGCGGTTATTGTAAACGTAAACGGCCATAATAACAATTACAAAGCACATAACACTTGCCGCCAGCCACGCATAGCCCGTGCCGTATGCCGCAATAACAAGCCCGCCCAAAACAGGGCCGAAGACTGCCGTAATACCGTCAATAGCTTCTTTTAACCCCGTCGTGCGGTGCAAAGGTATGCCAGCCATACGGCTAAACCCGGGGATAAGCGCCTGGCGCGCAAGTTGCGCGGGTATGTCAAAAAACGCGCTTAAGAAAATGAGTAAAGAAATTAACGCGGGGTAAGCCTTACCGTAAACCACCAAAATAGTTATGGCGGTTATAATAATAAGTTGGCTTAGTTCGCACACAAGCATTGTTTTGGAACGCCCCACCCTGTCTATAATCGCGCCGCCCCACAACGCGGAAAATATCCCCGGTACAAGCGTTGCAAATGCCGCCACGCCCATCCACATAACGGAACCCGTTGAAATTAAAATATACCACGGTAAAAGAATTTGGAAGAACTGGTTTACAAGCGAGGAAATCCCCTCAATGGAGAGGATAAGTTTTATCTGTCTGGTGTTCTGCTTAATCGGGGGAGTATCCATAAGCCTCTGTGCTTACCTACCCAAATTATATAAAATGATTTTAACGAAAGGAGAAGTACTATGGCAGATTATAAAGACTATTACAAAATATTAGGCGTAAGCAAAACGGCGGGCGACGCCGAACTTAAGAAAGCTTTTAAGGCGCAGGCGCGTAAATATCACCCCGATATGCACCCAGAGGCCAAAAAGGCCGAAATGACGGAAAAATTTAAAGATATTAACGAGGCTTACGAAGTCCTTTCCGATAAGCAAAAACGCGCTATATACGACCAAGTAGGCAGCGCGGATTATCAAAACTACGCAAGGGGCGGCGGGGCTTCATCCTCTTCCGCGGGCGCGGGCAGGGCGTATGGCGGCGCATCGGGCGCACGCGGTGGGCAAAGCCAATATTACCAATACGGCGGCGGCTCTAATCCGTTTGGCGGTATGGGCGGTGGTAGTTTTAAATTTAACAGTACGGGCGGCTTTAATCAGGGCGATTTTAGCGATTTCTTTCAGCAGATATTCGGCGGCATGGGCGGCATGGGGGGAATGAGCGGCTTTGGCGGCACTTCCCGCCGCGCGCAAAACTTTGGCGGTTATGAAGATGAAGAAGAATCAAACTCTTTAGACAGTCAGGCCAACCTTACCTTAAATTTGGAAGAAGCTTATAACGGCGGCCTTGTAAGCCTTACCTTGCCAAGCGGCAAAACGGCGCAGGTTAACCTGCCCGCAAAAATAGCTGATGGCACAAAAATAAAACTTAAAGGCTACGGCAATAAAACAAGGCAGGGCGCGGGCGATTTGTACATAACCGTTAAAATTGCGCCAAAAGCGGGTTTTAAGCTTGAAGGCAATGACATATACCAAACCGTAAATATAATGCCTTGGACGGCGGCCTTGGGCGGGGAAGCGCAAGTTTCTTTGGCTGGCGGCGGCAGCGTAAGTATTAAAGTTCCCGCAGGCACGCAGGGCGGCGCAAAGTTAAAACTAAGCGGTAAGGGCCTTGGCAAAGACGGTAATATGTATGTGGAATTTGCCATAAGCGTCCCCAAAAATTTAACTAAGGCGCAAAAAGAACTTTTTGCAAAACTCGCAGATATAAGTTAAACTGAAATAAATACACAATAAAGGGGAAGTTATGACGATGTTTGCTTTATCTTTGCCTTCCAAGCGCAACGGCGGGTTTACTCTTATAGAATTATTGGTTGTGGTGCTTATAATAGGCGTTTTGGCGGCTATTGCCTTGCCGCAGTATCTTTTGACGGTGGAAAAGGCCCGCGCGGCGGAAGCTATGACTCTTGTAAAACAGATAGCGGAGGCTAATAAACGCTACCGTTTGCTTAACGGGCAATATACCAATGACATCCGTGCGCTGGAGTTGGACCAAGATTTTCCAGGGGAACCTACGGAAAATGGCGGCGTTTTTACGCGCCGCACAAAATATTTTGATTACAGGGCAACTGCAGCGGGAACTCCGCATAACCCCGACGGCAGCACGGGCATAGCTGTTGTAAGAAGATTGGATAATGGGGATACAAAAAGGCAATATGCTTTTATAGTGTATCCCGAAAACAGGATAAGCTGCTCCCCGCATACCGATTGCAAAATATGTGCGGCTTTAGGATATTGATTTTTTAATACACAAATAAAAACCCCCGTTTCTTGCGAAGCGGGGGTTTTGCTTTTATACCTAAAACTTATTTGTGCAAAAGGTCCAACTGGTCTTCTATCATCTCTTCGTAGGTTTCTCTCTTGCGGATAATTCTGTGCTTTGCGCCGTCTACCAAAACCTCGGCTGTAAGCGGGCGCACATTGTACATAGAACCCATGCTTGCGCCATAAGCGCCCGTACCCATAATGGCTATAAGTTCTTCAGGCTCTAAGACGGGAAGGGGGCGGTCTTTGGCAAAGGTATCGCTGCTTTCGCACACGGGGCCGACAACGTCCACTTTTCTTATAGGGCGTTTCCAGTCGCGCACGGGCAGGATTTCGTGCCAGGCGTCGTAAAGGGCGGGGCGGGCAAAATCGTTCATACCCGCGTCAATGATAAGAAAATCTTTATTTTCGCCCTTTTTATTGTAAAGCACGCTTGATACCAGCAGGCCCGCATTTGCCACAATTTTGCGGCCGGGTTCCAAAATAAGGTGCTTTTTAAAGCGGCCTAAATGCTTTTCCACCACGACGGCAAAATCTTTGGCGTGTATGGCTTTGTCTTTTTTGTAATTATAAACAACGCCCAAGCCGCCGCCGATATCAATGTTCTGCAAAATAATATCTTCTTTCTCAAGTTGGTCTATCATTGCGGCAAGTTTTTTGAAGGCCTGTTCAAAAGGTTTAAGGCTTAATATTTGCGAGCCTATGTGTATTGCAATGCCGCGTATGCGCACGCCGCTCATCTGTGATGCTTTTTTGTAAAGTTCAAAGGCTTCGGGCCAGCTGATGCCGAATTTATTTTCGCTCTTGCCCGTGGTTATTTTGTGGTGTGTGTGCGCGTCAACATCGGGGTTAACCCTTATGGCGATATTCGCGCGCATACAAAGGCGTATGGCGGTTTGGTTGACGGCTTCAAGCTCGTCGGCGGATTCTATGTTAATTTGTTTAATTTCGTTTTGTATGGCAAGGGCAATATCTTTTTGCGTTTTACCCACGCCCGAAAATACAATTTTATTACCGTGAATACCGCATTTTAAAGCAAGGAATAATTCCCCGCCAGATACCACGTCCGCGCCTGCGCCTGCCGCGGCTAAAATTTTAAGGATAGCAATGTTGGCATTTGCTTTAACCGCGTAGCAGATGTCTGCCTTGGGGAAAGCTGTTTTAAATTTATTGAAGTTTTCTACCAGCGACTTTTTGCTGTAACAGTAAAAAGGCGTGCCGATTTTGGCGGCAAGGTCTTTTAGGTTTACGTCTTCTATGAACAGAAACTTCTCTTCGTAATTAAATGCCATAGTACTGCTCCTTAAGTTTTACATTTTAAAGTCTTCGCCTAAGTAAAACTTTCTTGCGCTGCTGTCGTTAAGCAGGGTTTGCTGGTCGCCCTCAACCAATATTTTGCCGTCGTAAATAAGGTAAGCCCTTTCCGTAAGCGGTAAAGTTTCGCGCACGTTGTGGTCGGTTATCAAAACGCCTATGCCTTTATCTTTAAGCTTAAATATCATATGGCGCAGTTCCGACACGGTAATAGGGTCTATCCCTACAAAAGGCTCGTCAAGCAAAATAATTTTGGGCGAACTTATCATACAGCGGGCAATTTCCATACGGCGTTTTTCCCCGCCCGATAAAGTCCATGCTTTTTGCTTTGCAAGTTTAATTAAACCAAATTCTTCAAGTAAAGATACAACTTTTTCTTTCTGCTGGGTTTTATCGGGGTTGATACGTTCTAAAATAGCCAGCAGGTTTTCTTCCACAGTAAGGCCGCGGAAGATGGTAGGCTCCTGCGCAAGGTAGCCAAGACCGTAGCGGGCGCGTTCGTACATAGGCAGCGCGGTTACGTCTTTGCCGTCAATAAACACCTTGCCCGCGGTGGGTTTTATAAACCCGACAAGCATATAAAAACTTGTTGTTTTACCCGCGCCGTTAGGGCCTAAAAGCCCCACTATTTCGCCCGATTTAACGGTAATATCCACGCCTTTTACGACGCGTCTTTCTTTGTAAGATTTTTCTATGCTAGAAGATTTCAGTTCCATTTTTGCTTCCTTGCGTTAAATTGGGAAATTCCTTTGCGCTCACAACCCAGCCCTGCACGCGGCCCTGCGCTTTTAAAAAGCCTTCTTTTGTTTGCACGGTTATGTCATCTGCCTGCACGGCGTAATCCCCGTCGGGGTTAAAGCCCCATAATACGGGCCTGTTGCCATGCGCGTTAAACACGCCCGAGTTAGTGTCAAAAATCATTTTGTCGGCGTAAAGCGTATTATTAATTTCGTCCAGTTCGCAGTTGCCGCTCATTTCAAATACGGAAAATTTATCTTTAAAATCCAATTTATTGCCAAAAGCTTTAAGCCTGTTCGTTTGGGTTGTATAAACCGCGTTTACCTGCGCATTCTTTTTTGGCGTTGCGTAGCCTTCGCCCGTTTTATTATTGTAAAAAAAGTTTTCCGCCGTTATCTGCGCTGTTGTGCCGTCTTTCTTTTGGCTGGCAAAAACATTGCCTTTTAAGTTAAAGGTTTGCTCTCTGCGGCGCGATAGCGCATAATCCGCTTTAGCCGTGTAAATATCGTTTTTATAGCTTACATTGCCTATAAATTCTTCTTCCATTTTATCCTTGCGGATAATCCACCTGTCGCTTTGCACCATACCGCCAAGCAAGGCTGTATCCTGCGCGGCGCACAGGGCGGGGGAAAGAGCAAGGAAAAGGGTTAAAAATATAAATTTATTTTTCATAACTTCTTACCGCTGCTTTAAGGTCGCCCAGTTCTGCGGGCAAACGCGTTTCCTGCTTAATTATTTCTATTTCCGATAAATCGGAAGAGGCTTTAACGCCCTTGCCTTTAACGGTAACACCGCCGCGCGTTACGGAAACGTCATTATCCGTCCAAATTACTTTGCGCGTTACGTCGTAATAGGCAATTTTTGCTTTTATTGTCGCGCCTTCGTTGACGGAAACGCCCACAACATTACCTTTAAGCGTAATTAAATTTTTTAACATATCGTAAATGCCTTCGTCGGCTTTTACGGTGCTGTCTTCTTTGCCAAGCTTGTTAAAAAGCAGCGAGGGTTTTACAAGTTCAACATATTGCTCTTCGTCAAAAAATTCCGCCTGTTTTGTAGTCAGCAGCCATTCGCTTGTACCCATTTCCGACTGGGAAATGATAACGCCGTAAGCCTGCTGCGACGGCCCCTGAACCGCGTCGGGCGATTTGTTTTTGCCGCCGCACGCGCACAGTAAAGCAATGGTACAAAACAGGTAAAAATGTTTCATTATTTTTTATCTATAAGGGCAATAAACTCTATCAGATTATCTTTATCCAAAAAGCCTATAACCTTTCCGTTTTTGTCCACAACGGGCGCGTTATCAATCTTTTTATCGTTAATAATTTTAGCCGCGTCCACGGCGGGAATATTGCCCGTAAAGGCAAAGGGGTTTTTGGTCATAACTTCGGTTATGTTAAGGTGCAAAATATTGCCCGTTTTTTGCATTGCGCGTCTTAAGTCGCCGTCGGTAAAGTAGCCTTTAAGCTTACCTTTTGCGTCCACAACGCTTGCCGCGCCGCTTCTGTTTTTGGTCATAACCAAAAGAGTATCCTGCACGGTGGCGGATAAAGGCACGGTGGGGTTTTTGCCCGTAAACATAATATCTTTAACTTTATTGGTAAGCAGCTTGCCCAAAGAGCCGCCTGGGTGGAACATTGCAAAATCTTGTTTGTCAAAATTCTTAACTTTCATTAAAGCCACAGCCAAAGCGTCGCCCGCGGCAAGCATAGCCGTGGTGGAGGCGGTGGGGGCAAGGTTATAGGGGCAGGCTTCGCGCGGCACCACAATTTCCAAATGAATATCCGACATTTTGGCAAGTGTGGAATCCTTATGGCCCGTCATAGAAATTATTTTTACCTGCTCTCTTTTAAGCGGCTCAAGCATTTTGCTTAATTCTTCCGTCTGGCCCGAAAAAGAAAGACCAAGTACAATATCTTCTTTGGTTATCA
This sequence comes from Elusimicrobiota bacterium, assembly GCA_023393825.1. Lineage (GTDB taxonomy): Bacteria > Elusimicrobiota > Elusimicrobia > Elusimicrobiales > Elusimicrobiaceae > Proelusimicrobium. The sequence continues at coordinate 6,517 of JAEXBW010000036.1, forward strand.
TACCCAAATCGCCGTGCAGGGCTTCGGTAGGGTGGACAAAAAACGAGGGCGTACCAGTGGAGGCCAGCGTGGCGGCAATCTTTCTGCCTATGTGGCCCGATTTGCCTATGCCTAAAACCACCAGTCTGCCTTTAGAGGCTTCTATAAGGCGTACGGCTTTTATAAATGATTTGCCCAGAGCGGCGGCGGTTGTTTTAAGCGCGCGCTCTTCCGACTTAAAAACTTTGTGAGCTATATCTAAAATTTCTTCTTCCGAATAACTTTTTATTTTAGCCATGGTGTTATCTCGCTTGGTATTATTTTTTTACCGTAAGGCGCGGGCAATTTGCCCGCAACAACACGGCCCGCCAAAAACGTAATAGCGAGCGCGCAGTATATTACGGCAAGGGTTTTGAAAGCGTTTAAAAACGCTTTCTTTAAATCTTCAGACATTTTTTTGCCGCTTCGTCCATAATTACAGTCTGTTTTAACAAAGACTGCACTTCCTTAAAATCTAAAGAGTTCGCACTGTCGGAAAGAGCTTGCGGCGGATTGGGGTGCGCTTCAAAAAATAAGCCCGCAATACCTACCGCCGTTGCGCTTTTGGCAAGAGTATATGCAAAACGTTTATCGCCGCCCGTGCCTTTTGCAAGGCCGCCCGGTTTTTGCAGGGAGTGGGTAATATCAAAAATTACGGGGTAGCCCAAATTTTTCATAATTTCCAAAGAGCGCATATCAACGATAAGGTCCCCGTAACCAAAGCTTGTGCCGCGTTCGGTTAAGAGTATCTTGTTATTGCCCGTTGATTCTATTTTTTTGACTGCGTTGATGATGGAAGCGGGGGAAACAAACTGCCCCTTTTTTATGTTGATTACTTTACCCGTTTTGCCTGCGGCTACAAGTAAATCCGTTTGGCGGCAGAGAAAGGCGGGTATTTGTAAAATATCAGCTGTTTTTGCGGCAATTTCTGCCTGCCACGGCTCGTGTATATCAGTTAAAACAGGCACGTTTAAAAGCGCTTTTGCTTTGCCCAGTATTCTAAGGCCTTCTTCTATCCCCGGGCCGCGGTATGCGTCCACCGAGGTGCGGTTGGCTTTATCAAACGAGGCTTTTAATATAAACTGCCTGCCTGTTTTTTTGACTAAGGCGTAAATCTTCTGCGCGGCAAAAAGATATTCCTTTTCGCCTTCTATTACGCACGGGCCGCTTATATAAACCAGCGGCTTATTATTTGCAAAAACTACATTGCCTGTTTTAACCGTTTTCATATATATAATATTACAAAACTTAAGCCCTATTTGCTTTTGTTATATTTAATGGCGGCCTTTACAAGACCGTCAAAAAGCGGATGCGGTTTTTGCGGGCGGCTTGCAAATTCCGGATGGAACTGGCCCGCTATAAAAAACGGGTGGTTTTTAAGTTCCACAATTTCGGGCAATATGCCTTTGTGCCAGCCCGTTACCATAAGGCCGTGCTTTTCCAAAAGGTCCACATAGTCTGTGTTAAATTCGTAGCGGTGGCGGTGGCGTTCGGTAATGGTTTCTTTACCGTAAAGTTCGTGCGCCAAGCTGCCTTTTACAAGTTTCGCGTCGTAGTTGCCAAGGCGCATTGTGCCGCCCAAGTTTTTAACCTTTTTCTGCTCTTCCATCATAGCTATTACTGGGTGGGGAGTTTTTTGGTTAAATTCGCTGGAGTCCGCGTCTTTAAGGCCAGCCAAATCGCGGGCGATTTCTATAACGCAGCACTGCATACCAAGGCAGATGCCGAGGAAGGGTAAATCATTTTCGCGCGCGTATTGCACGGTTTGTATTTTGCCCTCTATGCCGCGCTGGCCAAAGCCGCCTGGTACTATAACGGCGTCTAAATCTTTAAGGCTTGGCGGTATTAAATCTTTTTGCGTGTTAATGTATTTTATTTTTACGTTTACTTTATTGGACATTCCCGCAAGGTTTAAAGATTCCGCGACGGATTTATAAGCGTCCTTAAGTTCGGAATACTTGCCCGATATGCCTATGGTTATTTCTTTTTTGCAATTTAAAGAGGAGTTTATAAACTTAAACCAGCTTCCGTCGTTTTTCTTTTTTGCTTTAAGCGAGAGGCGTTTTAAAACAAGTTCGGTAATGCCCTGCTTTTCAAGATTTTCGGGAACCTGATAGATAGAGGCGGCGTCGCGCGCTTCTATAACGGCATTGGTGTCCACGCTGCAGAAAAGCGAGAGTTTGCGCTTCATATCTTCCGATATCGGCCTTTCCGTACGGCAGATAAGGACATCGGGTTCTATACCTATTTCGCGCAGTTTATTGACGGAGTGCTGCGTAGGTTTTGTTTTAAGTTCGTCGGAGCTGGAGAGGTAAGGAATAAGCGTGGCGTGAATCGTCATCACGTTTTCGCGGCCTCTGTCTGCGCGGAACTGGCGCGCGGCTTCAAGGAATGGCAAGCTTTCAATATCGCCAACCGTGCCGCCTATTTCTATAATGGTAACGTCAAAATCTCTTTCAAACGGGGTAAAGCGCGTTTTAACTTCGTTGGTAACGTGCGGGATTACCTGCACCGTAACGCCGTTATATTCGCCGCGTCTTTCTTTGTTGATTACGGTTTGGTAAATTGTACCTGCGGTATTTGTGTTAAGGCGCGTCATGGGAACATCTAAAAAGCGTTCGTATGTGCCAAGGTCAAGGTCTGCTTCCGCCCCGTCGGCCGTTACAAACACTTCGCCGTGCTGGTACGGGCTTAAGGTACCGGGGTCTATATTGATATACGGGTCGCACTTAATCATATTTACTTTAAGGCCGCGCAGCTGCAAAAGCTTGCCGATGCTCGCCCCTGAAATACCTTTACCCAGGGAGCTTACCACGCCCCCCGTTACGAAAATAAACTTAGACATTTGAAAATCTCCTCAATTATTTGTTCTTTTTGGCAAATTCCTTAGCGCGGTAGAGATCTTCAACCGTATCTATGGAGGGTCCTGCTTTTTCTATAAGAATGCTTTTGATTACCATACCCGCTTCCAAAGCGCGAAGCTGTTCCAGCTTTTCTAAGTTTTCAAGCGTGCTTTTGGGCAGCTTTACAAACTTTTCCAAAGCGGCGCGTTTAAAACCGTATATGCCGCAGTGCTGGTAGTATGGCACGTGTAAGGATTCGGGGGTATCGTCCCTCTTGTAAGGGATTACCGAGCGGGAAAAATATAAAGCTCTGCCTTCCGCGTTAAGTACGGCTTTAACGTGGTTGGGATTGGTGATAAGTTTTGTATCCAAGGTGGGTACGCAGGCCGTTACAATATCGGCTTCCTTATCGGCTTTAAGTTTTTCCACAACATTTTTAATGGTGGAGGGGTGGACAAATGGTTCGTCGCCCTGCACGTTAACAACATAGGCCGCTTTTGTTTTTGTGGCTACTTCAAAAACTCTGTCCGTGCCGCTTTGGCAGGATTCGCTGGTAAGCACGGCTTTCGCGCCAAACTTTTTTGCCGCCGTAACTATTTTGGAACTTTCCGTAGCTATAATAACATCTCCGCTGTTAGCTTTTACGCAGGCGTTGTATACCCATTCCAATATGGTTTTGCCTTCAATCTTCTCAAGCACTTTTGCCGGCAAACGGGTGGACCCGTACCTTGCAGGTATTACGATTAAAGTATCTTTCATTTTAAAACCTCTTTAATTTCTTCTCTTGTTACGGTGGCCGTACCAAGCTTTGCTACAACTATGCCCGCCGCCTCGTTGGCTATATAGGCAGCGTTTTTAAGCGTTGCTTTGCAGGCAAGCGCAAGGGTGAGTACCGATATAACGGTATCGCCCGCGCCGGTTACGTCAAAAACTTCCTTAGCGGTTGCTCTGATTGTGGTAACTTCTGTCTTTTTGCCTTTCTCAAAAAGGCTCATACCGTCCGCGCTTCTGGTGATAAGAATAGACTGCGCTTGAAGAGTTTTAAGTATCTTTTCACCCAAAGCCAAAATTGAGGCCTCGTCTTTCTTTTGCGGCAGGCCCATACCTTCCCACGCTTCTTTTGTGTTGGGGGTCATACAAGTTATGTGTTTGTACTTTAAAAAGTTATCTATCTTGGGGTCTACGCAGACGGGAATATCTTTTGCGCGGCAGAGGTCTATAATTTCCTGTATATTATCGTCGGAAAGCATACCTTTGCCGTAGTCCGACATTACAACGCCCTTTGCCGTTTTTAAAGCCTTTTTAAAATTAGCCATACATGCTTTTGCGACGGCGGGGGTAATCTTTTCTTTGCTTTCCCTATCTACGCGCACAACCTGCTGGCGTTCGGCAATAATGCGTACTTTTTGTGTGGTGGGGCGGGCTTCGTCAATTACCATTTTTTGGGTATCAACGCCTTGCTTATCTAAGAAATGTTTTAATATATTGCCTTTAGAGTCGTGGCCTATAACGGAGATTATTGCAGGTTTTGCGCCCAATACGGCAAGGTTTACCGCCACATTGCCCGCGCCGCCAGCTACATAAGTTTCCTCTTCCACATTAACTACAGGCACAGGCGCTTCGGGCGAGATGCGGCTTACGCTGCCCTTTACAAAGTGGTCCAACATAACATCGCCTATTACAATAATTTCTTTACCTTCAAAGGCGTCTATGGTCTTTAAAAGGTCTGTACGGTTAAAAGAATTCATAAATAATGCCAGCTCCTTTAATAACGGCTTTCTAAATTTATTTTTGCGGGCGGGAATATTTTACCAACTCCGCCGACACGCTGCCTATAAACACTTCCACGGTCATTTTAACGGGCATTTTATATTCGTCATCGGTAAGCCAAACTTTAAGGCTTTTACCCTTTGATACAAAAATACCTTCCCCGCTTATCATAGGCTCTACTACTATACAATCAAATTTGCCCGCCGCTGTTTTTACGGTTTCTTTGCGCAGCACTTCAACTTTTAAGGGATATTGGCGGTTTCTGTTTACTATATCAAAAAATACGGTAGTTTTTAAAGGCAGGCGCAGAGTTCTGACGTAATATAGCGAAGAGAGCATATCAAATACCGCCGAGCCTTTAAAGTTATTATCCCAGCTTGTAATTTTGCCGTGCTTGTCTTTTTTATAGGTTTTAAAAGAATTATCTTTATAGTCAAATTTTATCCACTCGTCGCGGTTATAGCGGCCTTCGCGCACGCTTTGCCAGTAACCGAGAGAGCGAAAGCCTTCCGCCGCTATCCAAGACATATTAATATCGCGCACTTTAAATACCGCGTCTATTACGGAGTAAGATTTAGCCAAAGCCTCCACCGTGTAGGCGGGTATGCCGTCGGCGTCAACAATTTTGTTAAAGTTAAGTTCGGCCTCGCCAGCGGTTATAAACGCCCAAGAAATTTCAAATTTAAGTTTTTCGCCCGCCCAAGGTACGGGGTTTGCGGGCTGCTCTGCGACTTCCTGCGCTTTTGCCCAAGGGTGCATAAGGCGGCCGTCGTCGGTAGAAGTTGCGGCGGGGTCTTGTGCGGCGTCTTGCAGATTATTTTGTATTGATGGTTGTTCGTTGGGGAGAGGGGGGAGGGTTTGCGCGTCTTCTCTATGTATCGGCGTGGTATTTTGCGGCATTTCATCTTTTTTGTTTTGTGCCGCTAAAAGCGGGTTGAACAGACCGCAAAATAAAACAATAAGCCATAAATATTTTAAATGGTTCATTTTTGTACCTTTTCTATATATTTAGCTGCGCCGTATATATCCAGGCAGACTTTACTATCTTTAAGTATATCTTTATATTTGGCAAGTTGCTTTTTGCCGTTGGCGGTTAACACAAGGATGCCGCGCATATTAATATTGCGGGCAAAGAGAATGTCAGATTTTTTATCGCCTATCATAAAAGATTTTTCGGGGTCTATATTGTGTTCTTTTATGATATCAAGGCCCATTTGCGGCTCCGGCTTGCGGCAGTTGCAGGGTTGATTGGGGGCGTGCGGGCAATAGTAAACGCCGTCAATATTTGCGGCGGGTTTTAACAGTTGCAGCATTTTGTCGTTTACGGCTTTAACTTCCTTTTCCGTAAAATAGCCGCGGCCTATGCCAGACTGGTTTGAAACGATAAAAAGTTTATACCCCATTTTTTTGAACAGCGCAAAAGCCTTAAGCGTATTTTTGTAAAGTTTAACGCCTTTAGGGTCGCTTAAGTAAGTACCCGGCTTTTCTTTTATAACGGTACCGTCGCGGTCCATTAAAATAGCTTTATAGGGCATTTTCGGCTCCTTCCTTTTCGGCTTTTTTGGCGGCGGCTTTTTGTGCTTCAAGGCGCATTTCTTCGTCTTGAATCTTCATAAATTTTATGCAGTCTTTTTCCCTTTTCCAGCGGTTGTGGCCCCACAGCCAAGAGGCGGGGTCTTTTTTAATCCACTCTTCGTATTTGTCTTTTAACTGGGCGGTATAATCAAAAAGCAGTTGGTGGGAATATTCGCCTTGCGGCGGGTAGATGGGTGCTTCGCCTTCGGCCACTATTTTGCCGTTTTCCCTAAAAACTCTTACGGGGTATACGGGGACATTCATCTTAAGCGAGAGCATTGCCGTCATAGGGGCAACTTCCGCGGGGCGGCCCATAAAGTTCATATACATCTTTGCGGAAGGTACGCTTTGGTCGCTTAATATCCCTATCATAGTTCCCTTTTTTAGGGCTTTGAAGCAAGAGAAAAACGGGTTGTACGCGCTTATAATTTCGCTGCCGGAGGACTTGCGCATTTTAGTCAGCATTTCGTCCACCATAGGGTTGGACATAGGGCGCGCGATAAAGGCTGCTTTTTTAAGTTTTGTAGTTGCTACCAAACCGAAAAGTTCCCAGTTGGTAAAGTGACCTATGTGCAGAAGGCCGCTTTCCCCGCGTTGATTTGATTGGAACATATTATCAAGGTTCCTAAATTCCAGTTTTTCCAATATTTTATCTGCCGACATTGTTTGCGCTTTAATAACTTCGCCCGCCATGCGGCCTATATTGCGCCAAGACTCAAGGGCTATTGCGTTAACTTCTTTTTTTGATTTTTTGGGGAAGGCTTTGTGTATGTCGGATATTGTGCGTTTAAAGCGTTTGACGATGACTTTGGTCATTGCGAAGCCTAAAAGCTCTCCGCATTTGACGGCTAGGGACCAAGGCAGGAGGCCTATTAGTATGAATAAGAGTTTGAGGCCTGCGTATTCGGCACGGAGTTTTAGCTTTCGGGCTGTCATTTTTACATTATATCAAATATGATGGTTTGCTCTGCACATTTACTTAGGCTACCAATTTGTTTATATTTGGGCTATTTTAAGTTTTTTTGCCGCTTCGGATATTCGGGCTTCCAGCCACTCCAGATATACCTTGTGGCAAATAAAACATAAACTAGCCTCAAATCTAAATCAAATCACGCGATTTTGGCGTCTTTTGCGGCAATACTTTGTCGCTTCGGTCGGTCAGATACACGGGCTTCCAGCCGCTCACGGTATTCTTCCCTCCCTGCTCCTCGTCGTGCCGCAAAATACTTGCAAAATACAAAAACGCTCTCTCATAATAAAATAAAAAAAATCTAATAATCTAAAAAAAATGCCGAGAGTAAAAACGGGAATTAAAACAAAAAATAATATAATATATGCCAAGGAGATTTTTATATGGACTTTTCTAAACTGCGCGAAAAATTTTTAGACTCTCATATCGGAAGCTTTACCTTAGCTTTTGCCGCTTTTATTTACGGCATTGCCGTCAAAATTAATCAGGGGCTTTATAACTGCGGTTGGCTTAAAACCAAAAGCGTTAATACCAGAGTTGTTTGTATAGGCAATATTACCGCTGGCGGTACGGGCAAAACTACTGCCGTTATGTTGGCTGCCTCCAAATTAAGCCAGGCGGGAATAAGAACCGCCATTGTATCGCGCGGATATAAAAGAAGCAAAAAGAAAAACGAGGTTGTTGTTCTTTTTGATAAAGATTTACTTAACTGGCAGGAAACTGGCGACGAACCTTATATGATGAGCCAGCTTTTGGCCGAATATAAAGTACCCGTAGTCGTTAGCGCCGATAGGCACGCCGCCGCTACCGAAGCCTTAAAAGAATTTAGAAGCCAAGTTATCCTTTTAGACGACGGTATGCAGCATCACCGCCTTAAAAGAGATGCCAACATAGTTTTGATAGATGCCAAAAATCCCTTTGGGGAAGAAGCACTTTTGCCTTACGGCACTTTGCGCGAGCCGCTTAGCGCGCTTAAACGCGCCAACCTTGTCGTGTTAACACATAGCGACCTTGTTGCCCCCCGCGATAAAGAAGATATTAAAGATAAGATACGCCTTATTAACGACGAGATAGAAATTATAGAAGCCGTGCATAAGCCCGATTATTACTTTGACGTTATCACGCGCGAAAAGCTGCCCCTTACCGCCCTTAAAGGCGAGGTTGTGGCATTTTCCGCCATTGGGGAACCTGCTTCTTTTGAGCATACCTTGCAAAACTTAGGTTTGGAATTAAAGCAGGCGTGGCGCTTTCCCGACCATAGCACATACAGCCTTGAGCAGATGGAAACTTTTGCATCTTTGCGCGGGGATTTGCCGCTGGTAACCACATTTAAAGATTTTGTTAAATTGCCCGAAGGCTGGCAGGAAATAATAAAGAGTCAGCTTTATATTTTAGCCGTTAATATGGAAATACAAAACGGCGAAACAAATAAATTTATGGACGTGCTTTACCCCAAATTCAGCAGTCTTAAAAAGTAAACTGCGCTCCACGTAAATTTAATTTGATGTAAAAAAGGCCCCGCGTTCCTTTTATGGAGTGCGGGGCTTTTGCTTTGCTTTATTATTTAAATCTATCTGCCTGTTATTTTGCAGTAAAAAACAAATTTATTCCAACAGCCTTTAACCTGCACGCGGTTTATAATGGTGCCTGATTCAAGCGGAAGCGGGTTAAGTTTGCCAGTGTCGGCAAAGGATAGCACATAGACGGAAGAAACTTTATTTTTAATTTCCTCATCGTTAAAACCCAAGCTGTAGGGATAAGCAAAAAACTGCGGTTTTATTTTGTATAAAGTTTGCAATCTGTGCGCGCTTTCCGCTATTTGGTTATCTCTTTCTTCCTGCTCAAGTTCGGTAAGTTTTGCGTTTGTTAAGGTTTTAGAGCCAAAGCTTACAAGGCCACTTTTGGTAAGCGTTTCAATTTCCTTTTCATTCATCATTTGCTGCCAAGGGCCTTTTTTGGTATCGTGCCAAAAATTGCATTTGCCTATATAATCCACCGTCAAAAAAACAAGGCTGTGCGCATTGTGCGCGGTTAAAGCGGGGAAGGATTGCGTAAAAAAGTTTTTATAGCCGTTATCAAAGGTTATAAGCGCGGATTTGGGGGGCAAATTGCCGTCCAAAACATCTTGCGCGGTAACAAAAGTAAAGCCGTTCTTTTTAAGCTGTTCTAATTGCACGGCAAATTTTGCGGGGCTTACCCAAAGGTTTTTTTGGTGGCAGTTTTTAGGCGGCGTACCTACATTGTGATAGGTTAAAACCAAAAGGCCTTCCTGCGCCTGTTTGTAAAGCGGGAAAAAGTAAAAAAATAAACCTGCGGCAATGGCGGCGGAGATAAAAAATATTGTCATTTTTTCCTGTTAATATCCCAAAGTTTGGCATATTTTACAACTGGGTAGAAAGAGGAAAACAAAGCCCATAAAAAGCCTTGTAATCCGTCTAAGAAACCCAGTTTTAAAATATAGATTTTAGCAAACTCAAAAGGCTGCCTTAAAAGCTGAACGGGGTTAAATTTTTTGCCCTTTTCAGACATTGTAAGCGCAGCAAGGGAAGTGTAGCGGTTAAATTTATCAAAATACTGCTGTATGCTTGTGTAGGTATTGTGCATAAAAATATTGTTAAGCGTGCCTTTTGTGCCTTTAACTTCCAGCGTTTCATGCACGCGCCCGCCGGTATATTTGGCGTTATGGGTTTTTACCAGTCTTAAGCAGTCTTCTTTGGCTATGCCGCTGTGGTGCATGTGGCGGCCCAAAAAAACGGTGGAGCGGATTAAAAAATATCCGTCTTTAGTATCCTCTTTTTGTATGGTTTGGGCAATTTCCTCGGCGAGGGCGGGGGTAAGGTATTCGTCGGCGTCCATATTTAAAGCCCAGGGTTTTGTAACTTTACTTAAGGCAAAGTTTTTTTGTTCGGTAAAGGAGGTAAATTCTTTAAAGTAAACAGCCGCGCCGTAAGCTTTGGCAATTTCCACGGTTTTATCGGTGGAGCCGCTGTCAACCACCACAATTTCCGCGGCGATGTCTTTTACGCTTTCAAGGCAGGTTTTAAGGTTGTCTTCTTCCTGCTTAGTTATCAAAAAAACTGAAAGTTCCGCTTTCATCCAAAACCCCCTTTTTCTGCTTAATTATCCCTGCAACCATCTTATCAAAAACTTCCTGCGTTTGCGTTACGGATATATCGCGCATACAATACTGCAGGCATTCTTTATCTTTACATTTTTTGCATTTTTCTTTTTTGGGTTCAAGCACATGGGCTGTACCGGGGTAAGGTTTTATTATTAAAGAAGATTCCAAAGCGGGATAAAAAGTTATCGTCGGCTTGCCCAGCGCGGCCGCTATGTGCGACGGGGCTGAGTAATTGGATATTACCACAGAGGCCCTGTTTAAAAGGCTGATAAAATTGTTTAGGGGCAGCATTTCGCGCAAGATAAAAGGCTTGCGTATGGCGCGCCAGTAAATCTCGTTAGCGGTGGAAACTTCGCTCTTCCCATTGCATATAAGCAGTACTTTAAGCGTGGGATAATTGACGGCTATATTATCTATAAGCGTGGCATAACTTTGCTTGGGCCAGTTAAGGTGCGTGCGCGGCGAACCGGGGTTGATACACACAAATTTATCGTTAGGCAGTATGCCGATGTCGGAAAGATATTTTTTTGCCCATTCGTTTTCTTTCTTAGACACATACAAAACAGGCGTTGCGGGGAAAGCAAAAATAAACAGCGGGTTAAGCAATTCTATATTTAACTTGGCTTTATGCTCGCCGTGCGGCAGGGCGGATTTTACGGCGGAAGTCATAAAAATATCCGTCAAAATATTATGCGCCGCTATGCGCTTTTTAATTTTTGCCGCAGCCATAAGCGCGGCGTATTTTGGCGAGGGGGTAAAAAGTATTGCCAAATCGGGCTTTAAACTTTTAACTTTTTTTAACAGTTGGAAAAACGACTGCGGCTCTATAACTTCTTTTACGGAAGGATTATTTTTAAATATATCGGGCCTGTCTGTTAAGACGGCAATATCCGCGGCGGGAAAGTTGCGCTTCAACACACTCAGGGCAGGCGTTATGGCAAGGACTTCGGCAATAGTACCGGTTGAAATTAGCAGGATATTATTCACGCATATATTTTAGCATTTAAGTTTGATATTCCAAAATGTAAAAAATTTTGCTAGATTTTGCTTAGCGGAGGTTTTTATGAAAAATTTAGTTTTTATTTTAAGCGCGGTTTGTTTGCTTGGTTGCGCGCTGCCTTTAAACAGGCCTTCTTCTTATTATGTTGCCCGCGGCGAGATGAATTACAAAATGGGTAATCTTAAGAAAGCGCTTAAAGATTTTAACACGGCTGTTGAGAAAGATAATTATAATATTGATGCTTACGCCTCCCGCGGCGCATTGCTTTTTGACTTGCAGCAGTACGAAACAGCCCTTTCAGACTTTAATATAGTATTACAGTCAGACCCTAACCGCTCCGAAGTCCACTCCGCCATCGGTGCCGCGCTTGCGGGACAGGGTAAGTATAAAGAAAGCAGGGAAAACCTGCTGAAAGCTTTGGAGTTAAATCCCTCCAACGTGGAGGCGCTTTGCTCCTTAGGCGGCGTTTATTATTCAACGGGGAATTATAAAGCCGCTATTGAGGAATACACAAAAGCAATAAAGTTGAGACCCGCGCCGCAAATTTACTTTGCGCGCGGTGTAGCCTACAACGCTTACGGTAAGATTGACGACGCCAAGGCCGACTTTCAGGCGGCAGGGGTTGACTTTACCGTTGACGAGCAGGCTGCCCAAAAGACTGAAAAACGCAAAGCCGTAAAATAATTAGTTAAGCTTTACTTACAATTACGGGTTCTTTCGTGTGAAAGAACCCGTTTTTATTTGTATAAGTAATAATTAGCGGTAGAGTTATTGATTTATTTTTGTTTAGCTGCGGCTGTAAGTATATTTGCTATTTCGGTGTTATTCTGTTCGGATGCAAGTTGAAGCGCGGTCAAGCCGTCATCATTTTTTGCATTTACATCAGCACCTGCTTTTATAAGTTTTTTTACGGTATCTGTCTGTCCGTTGATCGTTGCAAGCATAAGTGCAGTAGTGCCGTAATCGTTTCTTGTATTAACGTCTGCGCCAGCTTTTATCAGTTGCTCTGCAATATTCGCAAGGTCTTTTGCGGAAGGGTATCTGAAAACAGACTCATATACATTCCCTATAAGTACAGAACCGGTTTTTATCATCTTTTCAATTGAGGCCTTCATAAGCGGGGTAAAGCCATCATTGTCTTTTGTATTTACATCAGCACCTGCTTTTATCAGTTGCTTTACAGCATGCTTGTGCCCATTCTGTGATGCAAGCATAAGAGCTGTTTCGCCGTCCTTGTTTTTCACATTTACATCAGCACCTGCTTTTATCATTTGTTTCACTATTTTTGTACGGCCTTCTTGTGAAGCAAGCATAAGCGCAGTCCAGTTTTCATCGTCTTGTACATTCAAATCTTTACCGTCAGCAATGAACTCTTTTATTACGGTTATATTATTTTCTTGTATTGCTTGTTGAAGTAATGCTGCTTCATTTCCTGTATTTTTTTGATCCGTGGTTTTAGCGGATATCGGTTTTAAGGAGGAACAACCTAAAGCAAGAATGGAATTGAGGAGAATGACAGAGATAAAAATATATTTTATTTTCATTTTATACACCTCTCGTATATAATCGGACTACAACGAAAAGTATAGTATTTTTTTCTATATATTTATTCATAAATTTTACTTTTACGGGTTTTATTTTATATAAAACTTACCTCCGCCGCGCCGCTTTGGGCTGCTTCCCTGCTGCGGGTGTATATTGCGTAACGCAAAGCGTCTAATGCGTGGTCGTTAAACTTTACTGGGTCTTCCAAAGTAATGCCTTCCTGCGTGGTTTTCCACGAATATGTTTGTATTTCTTTTATAAGATTTACGGAATCTTTTGTAATAAAAAGCTTTGCCGCCTTAACCGCCATTATGCCGTTAAGCACAGCTTTATCTGCCGCTTTTATATTAAAACCCGCAAGGGCTATTTGCGCTATTCTATCAGGCTCGGCCGCGTCGGCATAAATGGTTTGCGCGCGCTCTGCGGGCGGGATAAAATCCGCCAGTTTTTCCGTTAATTGCTGTGTTGTAAGCCCGCTTTGGTAAAGACATTCTTTTGCCGTAAAAACATTATCTTTTATATATATTTTTACAAGCGCGGAGGGATTATTGAAACCGAAATCCAGCCCCCATATAATATCGTCCGCATTTTGAGGCTCCTCCTGCGCGTAGCCCCAATGGGTATAGATTGTTTTATCATTCTGCCCCCATTTGCCCAGCGCGAAAACATTATAGGCATTGGCGTCGTACTCTTTAAGGGATAGCAAAGTTTTAATATATTCCTGCGCCAAAAAAGGATTATCTTTATAACTGCTTTCTATAATCTGCACGTCGGGGCGGTTTAATAAATTTCTGGCTATCCAGCAGTTGGCGTCTGTGGGGTTTAAAGTTAAAAACATTTGGTTTTTACCGTTAGAGGCGGGCGCTGAAAGGCGGGTTAAAAGCACAAGGTAATCGTTATATGTAAACTCCGTGGCTTCCTCCAGCCAGATATAATTAAATTCGGAAGATTTTATTTTTTCCGCGTCATCAAGCGAAAAAAACTGAAAGCGGCTTCCGTTTAAAATATAATAATTTTCCGTCTTATTATGCGCCGCGCTTTTGTACAAACCGTACTTTCGCAAAAGCTCTATTATAAGGCGGTAGCTGGTCATTTTAAGCGCGGGCATTGTTTTGCGCGTTACGGCTATGGACACGGTGGAGTTTAAGGCCTTCATTATAAGCAGCTGCGCCGTGGCATAGCTTTTGCCCGACCTTGCCCCGCCCACATTAACCACCACCGTGGCGGACGCGTTTATAAGCCGCTTAAATACGCGGCCCACTTTTATATCAGTCTTCTTGGACATAGACTATTTTTGCGGGCGTTTTTTGCCCGCTACCTTCGGCGGAGGTTTCTTTTTTTGTTTTATTGTATTTCTTGGGCAGGCGGTTTACCAGAGAGAAGGATAGTACTCCCGCCGCTTTAGATTTTAGGGCGGTTTCCAAAAGGGCCATTTCCAGCTTAAGGTTTATTATTTTGTCAAAAGATTTAAGGAAAGCTTTGTCTTTGATAAGAAAGCCGCAGAGTATACTGCGCGGCATAGAGCAGGCTTCAAGAGCGTCGCAAAGACTTTCGGACTCCGTAAGCGCTTGTAAAAATTGTTGTTTAAGGGTTTGGTTTTGTTGAGTTTCGGACTTCATAAGAGAGTTAGTTTAATTGAGTTTAAATTAAACGGCTCTCACTAACCTAAATATAGCAAATTACGACGGGAAAGGCAATTTTACCCGCCTGTGCCTACCGCCGCGCCGCCGCTCGCTTTTTATGCTTTTTAAACATACAAATACAAATAAAAAACCCCGCCGTTAAGCGGGGTTTTTGTGTTAATTAAAATTATCTGTATTCAACTTTTGTAGGGCAGTCGCAATGGTATTTGTCTTTGCAGTCGGCTGTGTGTTGTTTGACGTAAACCTTTTCCATAGGAACTACCTTTCTTACCTGTTCGGTAGGGCAGCCGCAATGATAAGGGTCTTTGCAACCGGGGACGTGTACAACATCTTCTTCGTAAACTACTTTAGTGGGTACCGTTGTTTTGGCTGTATCTTGTTTATCCATTGTGCCTGTGCAGCATTCTACACAGTGGTGCGGATCTCTGCTGCCGCATTTGGGGCAGCAAGAAGATACGGGGGTATTATCTGCGGCGGAAGAGGAAGGTTCAATAGAGTAAAGTGAAAGCGCTTCAACCGTTAAGATAAGGGCTTTGCCTGTTTGTACTTCTTTATCGTTTTTGATTGCGGAAACGATTACGGAAACATCAACGGGAGAATGCGGGTCGCTCTTGCTAAGTCTTGCTGTTTCCATATTAAATTCAAGCGTGTCAAATTTATCGGTTTTTACGGCCTTGTAAACAATGTCGCCGTAAATAGAGTCTTTTTTGGGTTCAACGTAAAAGGTTATGTTGATAATGCCTTGCTTAAGGGTTACGCCGTTTTTACCCGCAAGTTGGTCTTTGGAAAAAGAACCTTCCAAAACGGTACCCGTGATATATTTGACTTGAGCGGCGGCTTGTTTTTCGCTTGCTTGTTTGGCGCTTTCAAGTTTTTGGGCGACGTCATTGGCTTGGTCTTGATTAGGTTTAAAGGCGTCAAAAGCGAATACGCTTGAGGACGCTAAAAATAAAATTGCAAATAAAAATATTCTGTTCTTCATTATATTAATCTCCCTCTGTTACAAAGAGTATATTAAGATTGTAGAGTATTGTGGGGTTTCTTACAAGGGAATAAAGGCCTATACAGAAGTGGGTCTTTTGGCCGCAAAAAACGGGCCTTTTGTATTAGACCCGTTTTTGCCTGTTTTTTTATTATTCGCTAAATAGTCAGCGTTGTTTAAGTTTTTCCGTCAAGGCCTGTATTTCCTTACGCAGGCTTTCGCTGCTGTCGGTTTGCTCCTGCGCGGCCGCAGAATGATTATCTTCGTCTTGGGCGCGGGCAAGGCTGTCGGGGTCCGCGGGGACGGCTACAAGGCTGATTTCGTAAATCTCGGCTAAGGTTAAGTTATCGGGATTTAACGGGTCCTC
>JAEXBW010000054.1 GCA_023393825.1 Elusimicrobiota bacterium
TCAGGCTACTTATTGTTAAAGGTTTTACCGACGCGAGAGCCTATATATCTTATAAACAGAAGGAATACAGATGAAAAAATTAATGGTTGTTATCGGCGTAGCTTTATTCTTGACTGCTTGCTCTGGCACCCGCGGTCATATCGGAGGCCAAAAAGTTTGCACAAACGACTACTTGCTTGGCGTACTCTCCCTCAGCGAACTGGTTTCTCCTTGCGGTAAATAATATTTACCTAAATTAAAAGAAAGGTTTAACGGCTGCAAAGCTGTTAAACCTTCTTTTTTGCCCCGATAAATAGCTGGCCCACATTAAGAACTTATCGTATAAACCATCTCTTCACAATATTTTTTATAAAGATTATCCAAATCAGGATATTCGCGGCAGTTGAATTGTCCTGAAGGATATAATTTATCAAAGTGGGAATAGCCGGAAAAGCCTTTAAACCTTATGATAACAAGCGTTGTCCAAGTAGCTATACCATACTGAAAATCTTTACATATAACAATGTCCTGCCAACCTGCAGAATTACTGCCGGCACGCTGGCAATATGCAGGTAAATCTACATCAAGCTGCTCAAACTTTGTTGCCTCTTCCCCAGTAGACAGCTTATACATTTGCCGAGCGCGGTGCAAAGTGGTAAGCATAGTTTCGGCTTCTTTCATTTTAGTTTTAAATACGGCATACTGATACTGCAGCAAGGCAATGGCAGCCAAGATACCGATTATCAAGACAACAACCAACATTTCTATTAGAGTAAAGCCTCGTCTGGCAGTGACTTGCTTCATAACTTTATTTCCTCCGTCTGAAAGCCTCCTTTATAGAATAAAAAAGGCGATCTCATTATTGAGAGGTTAGAAACACTCAAAATGAAAATCGCCTCCATATCGGTTAAGATATGGAAATAGGCGACTCCATTTTTGGCTTCTAACCTGCCTTGCCGATTAAACAGCAAAACTGTACCGCTCTTAACGGCTCCAAAAATAAGTCTAAATATATTTGCTTCACATATAATATAGCAAAAATATAAATTCTTTTTTTATACGGGTTTTACTTATAAACATGCCGACGCAATTTTTGCATCGGTTACTTACTAAAATTCAAAAAAATAGACAGGCTGACTTATACTATGGTAATATATTAACAGAAATTATGTATAGGGAGTATTTTTTGTTTGAGAAGTGAAATGAGCCTTAAAAGCTCATAAAAAATTTATCTGTTTTTGGGTTCTATGCGTCAGTACGAGTTTAGAAACACTTTTGAGAAATCAAAAGGTGAAAGATACCAAAAGCAGTCGTTTTAGGCACAAGTCAACGCGGAGTCATGACCAAATTGATTTGTGCCGAGTGTTCGTTGCGTTCGCGCAACGAACCACGGCTGTTATTTAAGTATGGGTATCTTTCATCATACTGGATTTCAGCCGTTTTTATATTCAAAAACGTCATAGACCCTTTAACAAGGAGACTCTATGACAAACCATTATCAGTCCGCAATATTTTACATTTCAAAAAAAATTTACAAATTTAAAGAATCCTGCATAAAGAGATATTTGCGATTAATTCATAAAGATAAATTATATTCATATAGCGTTTATCCTTATATAAAAATACAAGAAAAAAGCAACGGCATTTTTGATGTATTCTTTAAAAATAAATATCTCTTTACCTCTAAAAGTTTTGATTGCTTGAAGGGAAATTATGAAAGTATTTTTATAGTCGGAAGCGGCCCCTCCGTATCAAAACAAAACACTGACAAACTTAAAGGAAAAACCGTAATCTTTTTAAACGGTTCTATTTTAACAGCTTTAGAAAAGTCAATTATACCTATGGCTTATATAGTCATGGACGCAAATTTTATACTAAACAGGCTGGATATAATCAATAAAATACAAAAAGGCACCAATATAATACTTTCTCCTTCCGCAATAAAAGCTCTTGCTTTTTTCTCTCCCAAAACTCTTCAAGAGAACAATATATTTATATTTTTTCACATAACAGAACGAAATTCTGAAAATAAAATTTATTTTGATTTTTCATCCGACCCCAAACAGGGCTTTGCCGATGGGGGAACAGTTATGAGTATAGGCATTCAACTAGCTTATTTTTGCAAAGCTGACAGGACATACCTTGTAGGGCTTGATATAGGCAATGCGAACCAGCCGCGCTTTTATGAAACAAATAAAAACAAACAAAAAAGCGGTTTATTAAAAGATTATCAGGAGAAAATCCTCCCTTTTATGAAGGAAGCCTCGCTGATGTTTAAAGATGAAGGAATGCGTTTATATAACTGTTCACCCGTCAGCAAACTGCCCTATGATATAATCCCCTACTCAGATTATCTGGATAAATGAAATATGAGAAAAATTATCTTTATAATCCCGACTTTAAGAGGAAACGGAGCGGAACGTTTCGTACTGGATTTGTATACAACATTAGAGAAAATATATAAAGCAACCTGCTATATTATATGTTTTGAAAAAAGAGTAGATTATAAAATCCCTGATGATATAAATTTATATTACGCGAATATGCCTAAAAAAAATTTATTTACTTTTTTCTTCTATAAGCAGCTATGCGCACGAAATATAAACACTATTATAAATAAATATATCGGAAATCCTGACCTTATTCTGTCTAATCTTACTTCTTCGGATAAAATAACAAAATATTTAAATTATAAGTGCCTGTATCATGTGATACATTCAATAACCTCGGAAGAACATATAGGAAAAAGAACAGGAATTAAACGGCTTGCCGCAAAGATCCGAATTAAAAATATTTATAAAAAACACCCTATTATTTGTGTTTCTAATGCAGTAAAAAAAGATTTTATTTATTTCTTTTACAATGGACAGAAAATATTACATATATATAATGGTTTAGATACGATAAAAATACAGGCTATGTCGGAAGATAAAACAGAATATGCATTAATAAAAAGCTTGGGGAAATATATTTTATGCGTAGGAAATTTTAAAGCAGCAAAAAATCATATTTCGCTTATAAAGGGATTTGCCATGGCCCAAACTGATGCCAATTTGGTATTCTTAGGGGCAGGAGGAGAGTGTGAACGGGAAATCATAAATCTTGTAAAAATACTTAATTTGGAAAACAGAATTATATTTGTCGGTTTCCACAAAAACCCATACCCTTTTATCCGCAATGCCTTTTTATTGGTCGCACCTTCTATATATGAAGGATTTGGAATCGCAATGATGGAGGCCGTGCTTCTTGGAACACCTATTATAGCCTCAGACTGTGAAACCTTTAGGGAGTTAATACCTCTCTCCCATAAAAAATGCTTGTTTAAGATAGGTAGTCCAAAATCAATATGTAAGGCTATTGAGAATGCTAGCAAGAACAGAAAGAATTATAGTATCAAATTTGATAATAAGTTTGGAATAGAAAATGTTGCTGCGGAATATATAAAATTAATGAAATAAGATGTGAAGTGTGCGGCGGCGCACTGCCTATACCGTGAGCCCCCGAAGCGGGCAAAGTTGTAGGACAAAGTAGAGGATATTTTTTTGCGGCTAGACGCGGAGCCAAGGATCCCGAGTCCCCAGAAGTGGAATATATTTTACGAAGATTTTAAGATTAGTTTAAATTTTATTTATTGCAAGGTATACATGGCGCAAGCTTTGCCCGAAGGGCAAGAAGTATCCGAAGCAATAAAAAAATTTAAAATAACTTAAAAGATGACGTAAAAAACGCCCCAGACAGGAATCGAACCTGCAACCTTATCCTTAGGACGGATCTGCTCTTCCAGTTGAGCTACCGGGGCTTTTACAAAAAACTGCTTAAATTTTATTCCTACCGCCTTAAAATTATACTACTTTTAAGACGTTCACCGCCAGAAAAACTAAAGTGTTACCAATGTTTTTACAGGCGCTTTAACTTTGGCGCGGCCGTTTAAAAAGGCCAAATCGCACACAAAAGCACAGCAATGCACTTTGGCGCCAAGCTTTTCTACAAGCTCTATCGCGGCGTTAATTGTGCCGCCTGTGGCAAGCAAGTCATCAACGATAATAACCTTATCCGTGCAGGAAAGCGCATCTGTATGAATTTCCAAAGTATCTGTGCCGTATTCCAAATCAAACGCGGCGGAAATTGTTTTATAAGGCAATTTACCTTTTTTTCTTATTGGCACAAAACCGATTTCCATATTAGAGGCAAGTGCGGCGGCAAAGATAAACCCGCGCGCTTCTATACCTACAATTCTGGTAATACCTTTACCCTTAAATTCGTGGGCAAAGTGGTCTATAACCGCGTTAAACGCCTGTGGGTTGCTTAAAAGCGGGGTCATATCCTTAAACATAATTCCCTTTTTGGGGAAATCGGGGATATCACGTAAATTCCTTAAGAGTTCCTGTTCGCTTATCATTTGCGCCTATCCTTTTTGTGCTTGTTTACTTTAATCTTTTTGTCCGCTTTTTTGACGCGCTTTACGGGCGCGGCCTTTGTGGCGGAGGTTGTTTTGACGGTTTTTTTAGCTGCTTTATTTGCCGCCAAAGCCTGCTGCTTTGCCTTGTTTTGCTCTTTGGCAAGTTTGCTCATTTTATCCTTGCCGATGACGTCGCCAAGTATATTTGTTTTGGCTTTTATCGTCATACCGCCGTGGATATTTTTTGTGGCAAAATCTTTTTCCTGCTTTTCAAAAAGGCCAAGTTCCTGCGCTTTTTTACGCACGGCGCGCACAGCGCGTTCTTCTATCTGGCGCACGCGTTCACGCGATATTCCAAGCTTTTGCGAAACATCGGCAAGGGTTAATGTGTTTTCGCTGTTAATGCCGTAGCGCATAATTAAAATATATTTATCTCTTGCGGGTATTTCGTCTAATATCGCAAGCAGTTCTTTGTTGGAGGAAGCTAAATCCACCAAGTCCGCAGGGTTGCCTTTGCCCGAATCGGTAATAGTATCTTCCAGCGTTATATCGTCGTCCTCGTTAGGGCCTGATGACAGGGAATCTATACTGTAAGCCGCGTTTAAAGTATCTAATATGGAGCGCACCTGACGGGCGGAAATATTCATTTTAACAGACATCTCTTTTAAAGAAGGCTCGCGGCCGAGTTTAGCTTTAAGTTTTTCCCAATTTCTCGTCCACGCGCGCAAATTATCCCAAGCGTGAGATGGAATTTTTATTGTGCCGCATTGCTCTTCCACGGCGCGGCGGATATATTGCTCTATCCAGTGTATTGCATAGGTGGAAAAACGGTAGCCCTTAGACGGGTCAAATTTATCAATAGCCTGCAAAAGGCCAAGGTTGCCCTCTTCTATCAAATCCATAAGCTCTATGCCGAAACGGCTGAAACGTTTTGCCGTCGGCACGACGAGGCGCAGATGCATTTGCACCAGTCTTTGACGCGCGGCTTTATCCCCCTTTTTTGCTTTTTTCCAGAGGGAGGCTTCTTCGCTCCTGTCAATTTGTTTGACAAGATCGCTTATGTTTTTGAAGTACTCGTTTACGGAGTCTACTGTATTTTCTTCCATGTATAAATGATACTACATATTTCAACTGTTCTTCAACCAAAAATCCCCCCGTTTAAGGAGGGATTTTTTAAATTACGCACAGAACAAAAATTTAAAGCGGAATATTGCCTTTTGAGCGGTTATTTTCCGGATTTTTTTTGTTCTTAAGTATTCTTATTGCCCTTATTATGCGCTGGCGGGCTGCGGAAGGCTCAATAATTTCGTCAATAGAGCCTGTGGAAGCCGTTTGGTAAGGAGAGGCGAATTTTTGCGAATATTCCGCAGTAAGCTTTTCCTTAATTTCTTCCACTTTATCTTTTTCCGCGGCTTTAATATCTTTGGAATATAAAATTTCCACCGCGCCGCGCGGACCCATAACGGCAATTTCCGCCGAGGGAAGAGCGAAGTTAAAATCCCCGCCCAAATACTTGGAACTCATTGCTATATACGCGCCGCCGTAAGCTTTGCGTAAAACAAGGGTTACCTTGGGCACGCAGGCTTCCGCATAGGCGTAAAGCAATTTTGCGCCGTGCCTGATTATGCCGCCGTGTTCCTGCTCCACACCGGGTAAATATCCGCCGATATCAACCAAGGTTAATATGGGGATATTAAAAGCGTTTAAAAAGCGGACAAATCTTGCGGCTTTATCGCTGGCGTGCATATCAAGCGCGCCGCCCAAATGGTCGGAATTATTGGCAACCACGCCAACCACTTCCCCACCCAGTTTGATAAAACCCACAACGACGTTTTTGGCAAAGTCGCGGTGAATTTCGAAAAATTTATTTTCGTCGGCAAGTTCCCAAATTATATGCTGTACGCGGAAGGGCTTTCTGGGGTCCATAGAGCAAATTTTTTCCAATAAAGGCGTTTTTCTGTCCATGGAGTCAACGGTAGAGCTGTAGGAAGGCTTTTCGTAACAGTTTTGCGGCAGGAATGTTAAAAGTTCGCGTACCTGACGGAAGCAATCCTGTTCGCTGTTGGCAACCACATGGCAAACGCCGCTTTTTTGGCTGTGCGCCTTGCTGCCGCCTAAAGTATCAAAGTCCACATCTTCGCCCGTGGCGGATTTAACAACGCTGGGGCCTGTTACAAACATATGGCTGATACCGTCTACCATAAAAATAAAATCGGTAAGTGCGGGAGAGTAAACCGCGCCGCCCGCGCACGGGCCTAAGATAACGGAAATCTGCGGGATAACGCCCGAGGCTTTAACATTGCGGTAAAAAATTTCGCCATAGCCGTCAAGGCTGTCCACGCCTTCCTGTATTCTGGCGCCGCCAGAATCCAAAAGACCTATTACGGGTATTTTGGCTTCTATGGCAAGGTCCATAATATAAGCAATTTTTTTGGCGTGGGCTAAACCTAAAGAACCGCCAAGCTGCGTGAAATCTTGAGAGAAGATTGCAACATCGCGCCCGTTAATGCGGCCAAAGCCCGTTACAACGCCGTCGCCTTTAATATCTTTATCTTTTATGCCGAAATCAGTGCAGCGGGTTTGGACAAGCGTGCCGATTTCGTAAAAGCTGTTTTCGTCCAAAAGATACTGCAAGCGTTCGCGCGCCGTAAACTTACCTTTGGCTTTTTGCGCTTCCACTTTATCTTTGGGACCTTCCACGGCGGCGGCATACACTTCTCTAAACTTCTTTATGTTTTCCGCCACGGCTTCTTTTTTATTCTTTTCGCCGTTTTCGGTTTTATCGTTTTTAATGCTGTCTGCGTTTATTGCTTCTTCCATAAAAACCTCTTTTAGTTATAAAAGCGGGGCTTCGCTTGCTATAACAAGCTTATATCCGCCGTCCAAATCTTTAACTTCGGTTAGTATTTTAGGACTGCCCTCTTTGGCCCAAATATCCAAAGCCTTGCCGTAAAGGTGCAGTCTGCCGTTTATAAAACGGATTTCCGTCATATCTATTGAAAGACCGACGCCCAAAAATTTTAGTACAGCTTCCTTTTTTGCCCATAATTCCGTTAGGAAGACGGGCGCGAAGGAAGAAATTTCATCTTTATCAAAACATTGTTCCGCCCAAGAGCGGCTGCGGGGTTCTATAATTTCTATATCTACGCCTATATTATCGCCCGTAACGCTGACGGCGGCGGCGGCGTAATCCCCGCTGTGTGTAATGGAAACAGGCAAATGCGTGCCGCCCGGAACAAGCAGGACGGGTTTGCCAGAGGGAAGATTTTTAACTTCCATCTCTTTCATTTTAAAAGTAAAAAGTTCGCACGCGGCAAGCTTTAGCGCATAACGGCCCGCAAGCCATTCGTTGCGGCGTTTGTCTATCTTAAAGGCCTCGTATTCCTGCGCCTCTCTGTCGGTTAAGACTTCTGCAGGTGCAGGTACGTTTTTAAGTTCTACAACTTTAAGTCTGTAGGTCATTTTTTACCCTTAAAACTTTTAAATTTGCGCCGCGCTTAAAAAACGCGGCGCGAAAAAAACTTACTGGCCTATCATCTGGTAATCGCTGAGTTCCGCCCAGAGTTTGCCCTTTTCGTCAAACACAAATGCGTCGTAGACGCTCTTGCCTTCTATATTCTTGCCCGTAAAGACAGCAAGCATATAAAGTTTTTGCGGGGCTTCGCCTTTGCCGTGGATATAAACTTTGCCGATAGAGTCTGGCAGAGTCATACGGTTTTCAACGGCTAAATCCCTGTAACCGCAAGTCTGGAATGCGGCTTCTATAAGCATAGGATAGGCAAGGAGGTGTTTTGGACCGTCGTGAAATAAAACTTCCTGCGGTTTTTTGTAAACGCCCAAGACGGCATTATTATCAATCTTTAAAATACCGTCAAGCACCTGAAAGCTGGGCCCGTGGAAGTATTTTGTATAAATTTCTTCTTTGGTAACGGCGTAAGAGCCTTCCAAATTAACTTTGCTCTTATAGTTATTCCATTTGCTTTCAAAGGCTTCCAGCACGCGCGCCGTAAAGTGGCGGCGGGTATTGCCCATCTTAATACCTTTGCTGTTGATAAAGTCTGATTCAATTTCTAAATTAACTTTACCGCCCTGCTCCTGCGCTTTAACACGCACGGTTTGCGGATTGCGCCTTAAAAGTTTAATAGGTAAATAAAAGTGGACGTCTTCCAAACCTTGCGGCTGGCTGCCAAGCAAAGTTGTGGCGGCTTCCACAAAAGTTTCTATACCCATTACACCTGGGACGTACGGCGTGCCTTCTATGGCGTGGTCAAAAAGGAAAGGATACTGCGCGGTAAATGTATTTTCCGCCGCAAGTTCTTTGCCTTTAACTAAAGTTTTTATATCGCCTAAAAAGAAGTTTTCCTGCTCTACAAGCGCGGAAGGCTGCACATCGGCAGGTTCTGCCTGTACTGCAACTTCCTGCTTGGCAGTGGCGGGAGCGGGTTCTGCCTGCTCTTCCTGTTCCTCTTCAGCTTGCGCGGCCGCAGCGGCGGGCGCGGCGGAAGACGGTGTGGAATTCCCCCCCGGCAAAAGTGCGCCTGAGGGGTTTTCGTCTTCTTCTTCAAAAGGTTCATTGATGCGGATTTGTTTATCCCAGTCAAGCTTGCCCAAGTCGTCTGTTAAGACGATTTCCGGGATACGGCCGTACACAATTTCGTCTAAGAAGATTTGCATACCGTCGTAAGGGTCAACAAACTTTAAGCCCTGAGATTCCAAAAATTCCACTACACCGGGGCGAACGCCCATACCGACGCTGGCGTATGCGCTCATATCAATGCTGACTGCGCGCTGGCCCTGATTTTGCAGAGAGATACAAAGCTTAGCCAAAAAGTCGTTTGCGCTTGCATAATCGCTTTGGCCCAAGTTGCCGTATTTGCCCGCTATTGACGAGGCAAAGGCATAAAAGCCCGTATCTTTAACCAAATTATTTGCCACAAAAGCGGCTGCGCTGGTGGCTTTGACGTCGAATATTCTGTAATATTCTTCGGTCGTTTTATCGGTTAAAAGTTTGGAGCGTTCAAGGCCCGCAAAGTGTATTAAACCATCCACTTTACCGTACTTGGCTTTAATCTTTGTTATAACCTCTTTCATCATGCTGGAGTTGGTAACGTCGCAGTTGTAGTAATCAACGTCGCCGCCCAAGGCTTTAATCTTTTGCATGTTTTTGTAGAGGGTAATAGAGTCTTTAATTTTGCCGAAGGCTCTTTCCAAAAGGACAGGCGTCGCACGGACTGAGGTATCAGCCTTTAGCTCCTGCCAGATTTGGTTTTTAAGTTCCTTAAGTTCGGCTTCGTTAAGGGTGGCCCAATAGGCGGATTTTTCGTTATTATCAATAATATCCAAAATTAAAATTCTGGATTTATATTGCTGCGCTATCTTTTGGGAAAGTATCGCGCCGATGCCGCGGCCCGCACCCGTGAACGCTATGGTTTTACCCGTAAGGTCCATGTGCTTTTTGCTTCTGTTAAGTTTGCGCGGCAGAGAGAATAAAGTGCTGCGTTTATCTTCGTAAAAACCTATTAAGGCTCTGTCGTCGCCAGTTAAAAGTTCCTCAACGGTTTTCTGCGCCATATATTCGGGCGCGGCGGAGGGTTCAAAGTCAAAAATCTTGGTAAGAACGCCGCCGATTTCGTAGAGGTCTTTTCTAAAGCAGGTTGCGCCGCCGCATACCGCGCCTAT
Source organism: Elusimicrobiota bacterium (assembly GCA_023393825.1). Lineage (GTDB taxonomy): Bacteria > Elusimicrobiota > Elusimicrobia > Elusimicrobiales > Elusimicrobiaceae > Proelusimicrobium. The sequence goes on from JAEXBW010000054.1 coordinate 10,058, forward strand.
GGTGGGGCTGATAGCTTCGGTGGTTTTGTAACCCAATGCGCCGTCTACCTTAAACACGACGGAGAGGAAGGTGTCCGCGTCCGTGCGGTTGGAGAGGTCTTTTACAAAAATCTTGCACGCCATAAATAAAGGCATTAAGTATTTTGTAAGTTCGTTATGCGGGTTAATCTTTTTGTCAAACTTTTTAATGGAGCAACCCAAAAGGTATACGATACCTTGTACGCCGCCTTCGTTTTCTTTTGCAAACTGCTCAAGAGCGGCTGTGGTTTCTTCCAGACTGTCCCAGTTGACTATGGTTGTGTTTTTACCGCGTGTTTTAAGCGTGGTAAAGATATGGGTTTTTACGCCCTGTTCCTTAAAACTGTCGCTGTACGCTTTGGTAAGCGGTGCGCTGTCGGAGAAGATAAGAACCGTGCGCTGCGCAGATAACTTGCGGGCTGCCTTTTCCGCCAAGGGAGCTTCCACCAAAGTAGGAATGAAGCGAAGCTTTTTATTGTGAGAATCTTCGCCTTCGTAATGTTTAGGCTCTTCTTGTACGGGGGCTGCTGCGGGTTGAGCAGGCTGCGCGGCTTGTGCGGGAACTTGAGCAACAGGTTCTTGCGCGGCTGCGGGTGTTGCAACAGGAGCGGCAACTTCCGCCGCGGGAGCAACAGCTGCCACTGGGGCTTGCTCCGCTACAGGCGCAACGGGATTAGCGGCCGTTGTTATTACATAGTTAATGCAATGTCTGATGGTCGGGTAATCTTTAAGCTGTATGCCTTCCGTTTTGGGCAGGTCATAATTTTCCCTCATAGAGGCAAAGAGTTCGGCCTGTTTAACGGTGTCTATACCAAGGTCGGCTTCCATATCAAGGTCTAAGTCCAACATATCCTTGGGGTAGCCTGTTTTTTCCGCTATTAAATTAACAATTTCTTCCGTTACTTTTGCCTGGTCCAAAATTTTGGGGGCAGATGCGTGTACGGGCGCAGCGGCAACGGGAGCAACAGCAGGGGCGGGTGTTGCAACAGGGGCTACAACAGGCGCAACTACTGGTGCGGGCTGAACGGGAGCGGGCGCAACAACGGGTGTTACCACGGGAGCGACTGCAGGCTCCGCCACGGGCGCGGCAACGGGATTAGCGGCGGTTGTTATTACATAGTTAATGCAATGTCTTATCGTCGGGTAATCTTTAAGTTGTATGCCTTCCGTTTTGGGCAGCTCGTAAATCTCTCTCATAGAGGCAAAGAGTTCCGCCTGCTTGACGGTGTCTATACCAAGGTCGGCTTCCATATCAAGGTCCATATCAAGCATGTCCTTGGGGTAGCCTGTCTTTTCCGCTATTAAATTGACAATTTCGTCCGATACTTTAGCTTCGTCCAATATTTTGGGCGCGGCGGCGGGAGCGGACTGTACGGAAGCGGCAACTGGTGCAGGGGCAACGGGCGCAACTTGAACAGGAGCGGGCGTTACCGCTGGCGCAACGGGCGCGACAAATGCAGGCTGGGCAGCGGGTATCGCCGCAGCAACTACAGGGGCAGGGGCGGCAACAGCTTCTCCGCCTTGCGCGGCTGTGTTTATTACAAATTTAATGCAGTGCCTTATTGTCGGGTAATCTTTAAGCTGCATACCTTCCATTTTAGGCAAGCTGTAAATATCGCGCATAGCCGCAAAGAGTTCGGCCTGTTTGACGGTGTCTATACCAAGGTCGGCTTCCATATCAAGGTCAAGTTCCAACATATCTTTGGGGTAGCCCGTCTTTTGCGCTATTAAATCTAATATTTCGGCTGTAACCTGCGTTTCGTCCAAATGTCTGGGGGCGATTGCGGCAGGCGCGGCCTGTCCCGGTGCGGGTGCTGCAACAACTGCGGGTGCAGGGGCAACAACAGGCGTCGGCGCGACTACCGCGGGCTGGGCCGCAGGTATTGCCGCGGCAACAACAGGGGCGGCAACGGGCGTCGCAACAACTGCTGCGGGCGCGGAAACTTCCCCGCCTTGCGCGGCTGTTGTTATTACAAATTTAACGCAATGCCTTATTGTGGGGTAATCTTTAAGCTGCATACCTTCCATTTTGGGAAGAGTATACATATCCCTCATGGCGGCAAAGAGTTCGGCTTGTTTAACGGTGTCTATACCAAGGTCGGCTTCCATATCAAGGTCCATATCAAGCATATCCTTGGGGTAGCCAGTTTTTTGGGCAATTAAATCTAATACTTCCGCCGTAACTTTTGTTTCGTCCAGCTGTCTGGGCGCGATGGCGGCAGCTGCCTGTACGGGCGCGGCTGCGGGAGCAACAGCGGCAACAGGAGCAGGGGCCGCGACGGGCGCGGCTGCTTGTGCTACGGGTGCGGGCATTGCAACCGGTACGGAGGCAGGTGCTGCCGCATGGTGAGAATGACCCGCGTCGGCCTTATCCACAAAAGCCTGAGAGGCTTCCATAACCAAGGCGGGCTTTTTGCCTGCCTGATAATTGTCTTTAATTCTTAAAGTATTGTTGATGACTTCAAGTACAGGGTTTTCCTGCATTGAGGATTCCTTAAGCCATGCCGTATATTTGGCATTGTCTTCTATTCTGGGCTGGCCCGACGTCCAAACCTTTTCCTGTAAAGTCATAGAAAGTTGGGAACCAAAACCCGCGGCAAGCCTTAAAGCGTACTTAAAGTTATAATGCCCGCCCTTGCTTAAATTAATACCTTCAAGCTCCGGATCGGGTTCTTTATAGTTGGCGATAGGCGGCACATTGCCCGTGTTAAGGGAGTGGACGGCTATAACATCTTCCAAGCCCGCGCCCATAGAGTGGCCCGTAAAACCTTTTACATTGCTTACGATAACGTTTTTAACATTATCTTTAAATGTGTTTTTGAGGGCAAAAACCTCCGCGCTGGCGCTGCCGCCGCGTGCGGGGGTGTAAGTTTCGTGAGAGATGAAAACAGTTTCTTTAGACATTTCCGCACGGTTAAGATTATATTTCTTTTCCGCTTTGGATACCATTCTGTCCATAACTTCGGCAACGTGGTTAACGTCTAATCTGGTGGGGTGGAAAGCGCTGTTTGTAATTTCGGTAGCTAACAATTTTGTTAAAGGCAGCATACCGCGTTTTTTAACTTCGCTTTCGGCTTCTACCACTAAGCCAGCCGCGCCCATACCTACAATCATACCGTTTCTTCTTCTGTCAAACGGAAGGGCGGCTTGGGTTACGTCAGCTTCTTTGCTGACTGCGCCCGAGGCTAAAAAGCCCGCTAAAATCCATTCTTGTACAATGTCATTTGTAACATCGTCGGCGGCAATAATTACGACTCTTTTTGCGCGGCCAAGTTTAATCCAGTCTTCGGCTAAGCTGATAGACTGCGCGGTGGAGGCGCACGCGCCGCTTAAGTGCGTCGCAGGCCCTCTGGCGCGTATCCATTGACAGAACTGGCTGTGCGCTATAGGGATAGCTTTAAGTAAAAAGTCTTGGGAGAATACTCTGGCCTGATGCTGTTCGTACTGGGCAAAGTGTTCGTTAAACCAAGCGGTTATGTGGGCTTTAAGGGCTTCGTCGGCTATGGTGTTGATAAGGTACTGATAAAAAGCCTTAACTTCCTCTTTGGTTTTGTTCATCAAAGTATCTGCTACTTTGGTGGAAACTTCGTAAGCCCATGTGTTTATGACGGGGAAGGCGGAGGTAAAAATTACGCCCGTATCATCTATCATATTTTGCGGCAAGCCCCATCTGTCGGGCAAATAACCGCCTGCGGTTGTAGGTTTGTAGTAAAGTACCAAAGGTATGCCTGCGTCTTTAAGGGCAAGTATACCTGCGGCTATGGCAAGCGTAAAGCTGCTGTCCATAGACTTTACCCATTTTGCGGGCATGCCGAATTCTTTTTCTAAATCAAAAGAGCCTTTGCGCGCGACAAGTTTTACGGATTGTGATATATCCTGTAATTTTTCCACCCTGTGGTTACCCACGCGGGATTTGACTACATATTCTATATTCTTATCAATCTGTTTTTGCTGTGCTTCAACGGAAAGGTTTTCTATAAGGTTTTGACCGCGTAAAATTTCGTCAAGGTTGCCTTCCCTAAATACCTTTTCCCAGCTGCCGGGCGTACCCGCGGCTATACCGCTGATAACAACCTGCGTATTGCAGCAAGAGGAGGAAGAAGAAACTTCCGCCTTTACTGTCGCGCAGGGGATACAGGGGCTTTCTGTTTGTACATTATCCTTGAAAGCCGCGGCGAAAGCGGGATTGAAAATAGTATCTTCTTTTGTCATATCTGTTTTGCTCCAGTCTACCGCGATTCCCGCGGAAACAAGATTGGCCATAAGGTCGTTAAATTCCGTTATGCCGCCGCGTTTGGGGTGGTTGGAGGCAAGTACCCAAATATCTTTTTTGTCGGCAAGAGTGCTGGTTACAAACGCGCTTAATACGCGCTTGGGGCCGCATTCAATAAATAATCTTACGCCGCGGGAGTAAGCAAGTTCCACCTGCTTTATCCATTCAACGGAACTCATTATCTGCGTCATCATAATATCTTTAATAAGTTCGGGGTCATTGGGATAGAAATCCGCGGAAACGTTAGAAGTTATGGGGATTTGCGGCGCATTAACCTTTAAGCTGTTAAGGAAATTTCTGTAAAAAGGCATTGCGGGTTTTACTATTGCGGAGTGAAACGCGTGGGAAACAGGTACTATTACCGCCTGTATACCCATGGCGTTAAATAAAGCTACCGCGTCTTCTACCGATTTACTTTCGCCCGCTATAACCGTTTGTGTGGGGCAGTTTTTATTGGCTACCGCGACGTAACCTGAAATCTTTTTAAGTTCGGGTTCAATTTTTTCTACCGAAGCGGAAACCGCTGCCATCTTACCGGGGTCTTCCACCTTTATGCTGGCCATCGCGCTGCCGCGCATTGTTACGGCTTTAATGGCGTCGCCGAAAGATAATACGCCCGAGGCTACGGCCGCGCCGTATTCGCCAAGGCTGTGGCCCATTGCGACATCAGGCTTAATGCCAAACTGGTATAAAAGCCTCATCATAGCAACGTTGGCTGTAAGTATTGCGGGCTGGGTGATTTGGGTTTGCTTTATGGCTTCTTCGCGTTCTTTATATTGTTCTTTTGTTTCGCCGTCTTTGGACCATAAAACTTCCGTTAAGGTTTTGCCGATTAAATCGTGTACGATAGCGTCGGCTTCTTCAAAGGTATCGCGGACAACTTTATATTTGCTGGCTAAATCCTTCATCATATCCACATACTGCGCGCCCTGCCCGGGGAACATAAGGCAGACTTTAGGCTTTTGCTGGGTGGGATAGAAAGGATATATGCCTTTCATCTTTAAATATAAAGACTGCTCCGCCCACACATCGCTGCCGCTGGCGGTTTTGATAAAGTATTCAATTTTTTCTTTAAGCTTTTCGGGTGATTCCGCATTAATGGAAACCGCAAAAGCTTTTTGAGAAGCCGTATGATTTTGGTAAGCCGCTTTGGTAAGGTAAAGCGGGTCTGAAGTTATGCTTCTTACGGCGGAGTTTAAGTTATTAAATAAATCCTGTTTTGTATCGCCCGAAAACACAAGCATATCGCCCTGCAATTTTTCTATTGGTACCATAAGCTTATACTGTGTTTGGGAGTTTTGGGTTTGGGTCATTTCTTTCTCCTGATTTACTAAATTGGGTTCTGCCGTTCTTGTTGTTAAGGCAGGGTGGTACTCTTCCGCTGCAAGGTGGAAGTTGGTACCGCCAAAACCGAACGAGGAAACGTTTGCTCTTCTTATTGTGTTTGTTTCCCACGGGGCGGCTTTGGTTATTACTTTAAAGGGGGAGTTTGCCCAATCCACAATCGGGTTGGGTGTTTCAAAATTAATGGAGGGCGGTAATACCTTATTATGTAAGGCAAGCATTACCTTTATTACGGAAGCTATGCCCGCCGCTGCTTTGGCGTGGCCTATCTGGCTTTTAATGGAACTTAAACCGATGGTTGCGGGTTTGGCGAAAGGCGCAAAAACTTCGTTTAAGGCGGAAAGTTCGGCAGCGTCGCCAACCTTTGTCGCGGTGCCGTGGGCTTCCATAAGGCCTACCATATCAGGCGTATAATCCACCTGTTTAAAAGCGTGTTCTATTGCAAGCTTTTGGCCTTTGGGATTGGGCGCGGTTATACCCTTGCCCCTGCCATCGCTGGAGGAACCTATTGAGCGTATTACGCCGTATATTTTATCGCCCGCGGCAACAGCGTCGCTTAAGCGTTTTAAAATTACTATGCCCGCGCCTTCGGCCATAACAAAGCCGTTTGCGCGCGCGTCAAAAGCAAAGGAACCTTCCGCGGAAAGCGCGCCTATCTTACAAAACTTAATATAAGCCGCGGGGGACATCATTTGGTCCACGCCGCCGCATAAAGCCATATCATAATTGCCCAAGCGCAAACCGTTTACGGCTTGATCTAAAGCGGCAATGGAGCTGGCGCAAGCTGCGTCTATGGCAAAGGAAGTTCCGTTAAGGTTAAACACATTTGCCACGCGGCCAGATATTACGTTGGGAAGTTCGCCGGGCATGGTGTCTTCCGTAACGGGCAAATACTTTTCGTTAACGGCTTTATCAATATCGCCTATTATGGCTTCCGCCGTTGCGGGCGACAGAGAGCTGAACGCAGGCGAGTGCCTTAACATATCATGGTAAACCGTTTTATAGATACGGGCGTTTGTGTCTTCGTTCTTAAGGCCGCCCATGGCATTGGCTATAATAACGGCTGTGCGGGTGCGGTCAAATTCTTTTTTGTCATAGCCCGAATCGGCAAGAGCCATGGCGGAAATTTCCAAAGCCATTTGTTGTACTGTATCCATCTGCTTGGCTATGTTTGGCGGTATTCTGAATTTTAAAGGATTAAAGTGAAAGCCTTGTATATAACCGCCTATCTTGGAGTAGGTTTTATCGGGCTGGGTCCTGTCTGCGCTGTAGAATAAGGCAGGGTCCCATCTGTCTGCGGGAACTTCTATAATGCTGTTTTTTCCTTCTGTAATATTTTTCCAAAACTCGTCCTTAGTAAGCGCGCCTGGCATTATTGCGCCTATACCTATAACTGCTATGGGTTCAAGGTTCTGTTTAGACATAAAAATCTACTCCTGATCAATTGTTAGGGTTTTAAGATAGGAAGGCTTTGCACGAAAGCTTTGCAGCTTGGGTGAATTTCTCATATAATAAATGATATTAAATAAAAAAGGCCAAGGCAAATGCCCAAGCCCCCAAAACAGCGGAAATTAAAAAAAAGCGTCATTTTTCAATTATAATTTTGTATAATAAAACAACGATGAGCGATTGTATTTTTTGCAAAATAGCAACAGGGGAAGCAAGAGCGCAAATTATCTACCAAGATGATGACGTTGTTGCTTTTAAGGATTTAAATCCCCACGCCCCTACGCATATACTTATTATACCAATAAAGCATATAGACTGCCTTGGCTCGGCCAAGCAGGAAGATATTGAGTTGTTGGGCAAAGTACAATACGCGGCCGCAAAGATAGCGGCGGAATTGGGTCTTAAAGATTTTCGCCTTGTTGCCAATAACGGCAGAGGCGCAGGCCAAACAGTTATGCATCTGCACTACCATTTAATGGCAGGCAGACGCTTTTTGTGGCCCGCAGGTTAAGCCCTAAACAATTTTATTTTATTGTCCCCCGGATAAGGTGGTGAAAAGTAA
>JAEXBW010000014.1 GCA_023393825.1 Elusimicrobiota bacterium
TGATAACACCGTGCAGTCTGCCCCCACAATACAAAGCAGAATTACCAAAGACGGCCGCATTACGGGCCAGTTTACGATGGAAGAAGCCAGACAGCTTGCCATAGTCTTAAGAGCAGGCGCCTTGCCCGCCCCCGTAAAAATTATAGAAAAACGCAGCATAGGCCCCGGTTTGGGCGAAGACTCCATAAAGAGCGGTCTTAAAGCTTCTTTATACGGTTTCCTGCTCATCGTTTGTTTTATGTGCGTTTACTATCGTTTCTCCGGTATAATTTCCAGCTTTGCCTTGGGTTTAAACTTTGTATTTTTGTTGGCGCTTATGTCTTATTTCTCCGCCACGTTAACATTGCCCGGTATCGCAGGTATCATCTTATCACTTGCAATGGCGGTTGACGCAAACGTGCTTATACTTGAACGTATGAGAGAAGAATATACAAAAGGCCAACCCATAGCCATAGCCATAAAAGAAGGTTACGACAAAGCTTGGAGCGCTATTTTTGACTCCAACCTTACAACCTGGATAGCTTCCTTATTGTTATTCCAGTTTGGCACAGGCCCCGTAAAAGGTTTCGCTTTAACGCTTACCTTGGGTCTTGTTGTGGGTATGTTTACCTCGGTTTTTGTAACCCGCGCTATTTATGAACTTTTGCTTACGGCAAACCCGAAGGAGATTAGCATATGAAGTATTTTAAGTTACTGCCTAAAACAAATATAGACTTTATAGGCATGAGAAAATGGTTATTTGTTATTTCTGCCGTTCTTATGCTTGCTTGTTTTGGCTCTATAATTTTTAAAGGTATGAACTACGGTATAGACTTTACCGGCGGCACGGTAATGCAGGTTCACTTTAAAGCCCTCATTGATATTAAAGATATCAGAAGCGCTTTAAGCGAACAAAATATCAATGCCGATATTCAAACCTTTATAGGTAAAAACACCTATGCCATTAAGGTAAAAGGCAGCCAGGAAGACGTTAACGATGTTTCTTCTAAAATAGAAGCCGCTCTTAACTCCACCAATGTTGCTTTTGACGTTGAACAGAAAGACTTTGTAGGCCCGACTGTGGGCAACCACTTGGCCAAAAAAGCTTTTTTTGCTTTCGTCTTTGCCTTGGGCGCAATGATTATTTACATAGGTTTCCGCTTCCAAAACATTATTTGGGGCGCAATGGCCGTATTGGCCTTGTTCCACGACGTGTTTTTGGCTGTGGGTATATTTTCCATCTTCGGGATTGAAGTTGACCTTGTTATCGTAGCGGCGTTTTTAACCATAGCGGGTTATTCCGTCAACGACACCATTGTTATCTTTGACAGAGTAAGAGAAAATATGCACCTTAACCCCAAAGCTTCTTTAAAAGAACTTTTGAACCTTAGCATAAACGAAACCTTGTCCAGAACGATAATCACATCATTAACGGTTATCGGCGCTACATTGCTTTTGTTTATCTTCGGCGGGGATGTGCTTCGCAATTTCTCCCTTGCTATGCTTATCGGTCTTTTCTCGGGCGTTTATTCCACGGTCGCGCTTGTCGCGGGCTTGGTATACCAGTGGGATAAAAGCGGGACATACGGCGTAGTTGCCGCCGCTCCCGTTGCGCAGGACGCAGGTTTTACAAGTCCCAAAAAGGCTAATAAAAAAAGACACGGTTAATGAGAAAGATAAGGAAGTTTAAAGTAGCCATACATTTAAAAGAGATACTCCGCCGCATAAAGCAGTCTAATATAGACCCCGTTGCGGCGGGGTTCCCTGTTGAAAGCGAACTGGCTGTTTTTATAGCTTCCTTGCACGGCGATGTTGAGCCGGGCGTAGTATACGAATTTATTGAAGGACAATGTTTAGAGTTTTCCACCGCGGGCATACCGCAGCACGATATTTTCAGCGTGTGCGTTATAACCTTGGGCGGTAAGTTGGAACAACGCCTTGCGGAAATTAAAAATACGCAGGCGCTGGCGATAGCAAATATAGTTATGTACGAATTTTTGCGCACGGCGGTAACTTTTGTTTCCGACCTTATTAAAGAAGACGCGCAAAAAGAAGATTATACGGTAAACGGGTACGAAATTTTATCATCTCCCGTGTTCGGTTATGTTCCCGAACCCAAATTTTTAAGGGAAGCGCCCCGCGTGGACGCGCAGGCGGCCAAAAAAGTTCTGCCGCTTATGTTTGAAAGGCTTAACGCTTCCAAAATTAATGTAAATATACAGGAAGGCAGCGTCCTTCCCAAAACAACCATAGCTTTTATAATGCCGTGGCAAAAGAAGAAAGGTAAAAAATAAATGTCCAAAACCCTAAAGGAAAGAAGGCATAAATTAAGATATATACTAGCCGCGCAGCTTATATCTTGGTATTTGCATTTAATAGGATTTTTTACCAAGTATATTTATGACGGCAGCAAAGCCGCCGTTGAGATAGACGGCAAGCAGCGCGCCATTTACGCTTTTTGGCACAATCAGCAGTGCTTTTTACTTTATCCGTACAGAAATCACGGTAAAATATGCGTGCTTGTAAGTATGAGCAAAGACGGGGAATTTATTGCGCGCGCCCTGCCTAAATTTAAGATGAAAGCTATGCGCGGTTCCACCACGCGCGGCGGATATTCCGCCTTACGCGGCCTTATGGATATAGCGGAAGCGGGCTATTGCCCCGCCATTACGCCCGACGGCCCGCGCGGCCCGATATACGAGGCTCACGCAGGCATTATCTATCTGGCGCAAAAAATGCATTTGCCCATTTTAGCCGCAGGCGTTGCTTGCAGCAATAAATTTTCGGTTAACTCTTGGGATAAATTTCAAATCCCGCTGCCTTTCGGCAAATGCGCAATAGTTTACGGCGACCCTGTTTGGGTAGGCGAAACCGACGATATAGAAGAAAGCAGAAAAAAACTTACCCGCTGCCTTAACGAGGCAACGGCAAAAGCAGAGGAACTTGTTTCTTAAATCTTATGGGCTATATAATTTTATTTCTTGTTAATTTAGTGTTTCCCTTTGCGGGTTTGGGAGTAATAATATTTTTCTTTATCTCTCCGCGCAGAGGCTTGCTTAAAAATTTAAACAACGAACTTTCCCAACGTTTAATGCTGGGGATACCTCCGCAAAATACCAAGGGTTATATATGGATACACGCCGCAAGCGTGGGGGAAGTCCGCTCCATAGCCAAAACGGCGGCAGGGCTTAAAGAATTTTATAAACGCCCCGTTATCATCACCACCTCTACCGCCGCAGGGCGCGACAATGCTTTAAAGGAAGCTGTTTTTGATAAAGCCGTCCTTATGCCTGCCGATTTTTACCTTATCACAAAACGTTTTATAGACGCTTACAAACCGCACCGCCTTTTTATAATAGAAGCCGATATGTGGCCTAATATGATTGTGGCCTGCGGACGCAACGGCATACCCGTGTCCATACTTAACGGCAGAATATCACAACGCAGCGCGGGCAGGTATAAACTTTTATCGCCTTTGGTAACTTTGGTGTTTAAATATATTAAATATGTTTGCGCGCAAACGCCCGATATCGCCGCCCGCTTTAAATATATGGGCGCGGCTAAGGTTGATGTAACGGGCAATATTAAATACGATATGCTTACTTCTTCTCCCGCCCGCACAAACGAAGTTGAACACGTTATAGCCTCCTTAGGTTGGCAAAATGCAAACATAGTTACCTGCGGCAGCACGCATATAGAGGAAGAAGCCGTAATATTGCAGGCGGCGGCAAACCTTAAAAATGTAAATTTTATCATAGCCCCGCGCCATCTTGAAAGAAAGAAACAGATTATAGACACGCTTGAAGCAAGCGGCATTAAGTACGCGGTATTAAGCCGCATACTTAAAAAGCCCGAGGCGCAACAGGGCGGCGCGCGCGTATTGCTTGCCGATACTATGGGCTGGCTTGGCGCATTTTATAATGCGGCCGGCGTAGCTTTTGTGGGCGGCAGCATAAGCAAGAAAGGCGGGCATAACTTTTTGGAAGCGGCTATACTTAAAAAGCCCGTTTTGTTCGGTAAATATTACTATAATACGCCAGATGTCGCCGCGGCTTTGCTGGCCTCAGGCGGCGGTATTTTAGTTAATAAAGACAATTTTGACACTACTGTAAATAAACTGTTCAGCGACAGCGGGGCATTGCAACACGCCTCGGAAAAGGCCGTTCAAACGGCACAATCTTTTAAAGGAGCTACGGAAAAAACATTAAACGTGGTAAAAAATTATGAACGAAAATAAAGAACACAAAGTATTGGTAATGCGCCTGTCTTCTCTGGGGGATATTGTTTTGCTCTCTCCCGTATTTAAGAACATTAAAGATAAATGGCCCGACGCCCGTATAACGCTGCTTGTAAAGGAACAGTTTGCCCAGGTTTTAATGGGTCATCCCGATATAGATGACATTATGGTATTTAAGGGCTTTCTTGCCACTTTGCTTGAGATAAGAAAAGCCAAATTTACCCACCTTTTGGATTTACATTCAACCTTAAGAACAATGCTTTTAAGCCTGTTTTCGGGCATTGCCAACAAAAAGAGATATAACAAAAACTCCGTGGCCAGACGTATGTATGTAAAGTTTAAAACGCCCAGCCCCGCCTTGGAAAAACATACTTTAGATAAATATCTTGAAGCCCTTAAAGACTGGGATATTCCCATAAAGTTCCATACGCCCAAACTTAACGACTGGTCCTTTAAAACCGTGGATTTAGGCAAAAAAGCGGTGGAAAATATTTGTATTTTCCAAACCTCTTTCATCGGCGATTCCGTATTAACAACGCCGCTTGTACAAAAAACCGCGGCTTTATTCCCCAGTGCAAAAATAGTTATTGTTACGCGCCCGCAGACGGTAGAAATCTTTCAGAATTTAAAAGAAGTTTCCAAAATTATTATTGATGACAAGCGCGGTTGGGGCAAAATATTCGGCGTGTTTAAAGCCGCCAAGAATATTAAGGAAAGCAATATTGACGTTATCTTAGTGCCGCACAGAAGCTTTAGAAGCGCGCTTATAGCCAAACTAAGCGGCGTTAAAATCCGCATAGGTTTTACCAACAGCGAAGGCAGATTCTTTTATACAAAAACAGTGCCTTTCTCTTGGATGATACACGACGCGGAACGCAATTTATATTTGCTTCAGGGCATTGTTAACGAAAACTTTAAATCAGCCGAACTTAAGATGGAAAAATCCAGCGGCGACGCGCAGCAAAGCGTGCAGGAAATGCTTAAAGCCGCAGGGCTTGAAGGCAAACAGCTTGTCGGCGTTCACCCAGGTTCCGTCTGGCCGACAAAATGCTGGCCGCAGGAAAACTATGCAAAGCTTATCACCCGTATGGAAAAGGAACTCGGCCTTACCGCAGTTATAGTCGGCGGCAAGAAAGACCTTGATTTGGGCGAGCAGGTTTGCCGCCTGTCCAACGGCCACCCCGTTAACTTTGCAAGCAAAACCACACTTTCCGAACTTATGGCATTTATGAAGTTCTTTAAACTCTTTGTAACCAACGACTCCGGTCCTATGCACATTGCAACGGCCTTTGGCGTACCTACATTGGGCATATTCGGGCCTACAACGCGCGAATTGGGCTTCTTCCCGTATGGCGAAGGCCATAGAGTGGTAGAGGTTAAAGACCTTCCCTGCCGCCCCTGCGCCTTACACGGCGGCAAAAAATGCCCCGAAGGCCATTTTAAATGTATGCGTGATATTACGGTAGACGAAGTTTTTGACACCGTAAAGGAAATGTTAAATATACATAACGCATAAAAGGCTTAAAAGCAGGATTTTTTAAAACCCCAGTTCCTTTAAAGAGCTGGGGTTTTTGATTGTATATTTTCGTCTGTATCATAAGGTGGCGTAAATATGCTACAATGCCAATAATAGTCGTCTGATTTTCGGGGGAAAATATGGATTTTGAGTTGTTTTCCGAGTTAAGCGCAATCCCCGCCGCAAGCGGCAGGGAAGAACTTTTGCGCGATTATATAATATCCCTTATAAAGCCACTTGCCGACGATATAAAAACCGACGCGCTTGGCAATATAATAGCTTTAAAAAAAGGTAAAGGCGTAAAAAAGCTTATGCTTGCCGCCCACATGGACGAAGTGGCAATGCGCGTGCGCTATATAGACGAAAGCGGCTTTTTGCGTTTTGCTTTAACGGGCGGGATTGACCCGCGCACATTACTTTCCCAACGCGTGCTTATACAAACCGAAAATAACGGTATTTTGCACGGTGTGATAGGCTCTAAACCCGCGCATTATTTAAGCGCGGCGGACCTTTCCAAACCCACCACCGCGGACAGTCTTTTTATAGACATAGGCTTAAACGCGCAAAAAGCCAAAGAAGTTATAACAATAGGCGACCCTGTTACATTAGACAGGCCTCCGTTGGAGTTTGGGGAAGATTTATTTTGCGCCAAAGCCATAGACGACAGAGCAGGCGTTTATATCCTAATAAAAACCCTGCAAAATATGCCAAAAGAACACGACGCGGATATTTATTTTGTCTTTACGGTGCAGGAGGAATTCGGGCTTATCGGCGCGGAAGTTTCTTCCTTCTCGCTCCGCCCAGATGTCGGCCTTGCGGTTGATACCACGGGCGCGTTGGACGTACCCGGTATTCCCGTGCAGGATTATGTTTTAAAAACGGGCAGCGGCATAGGCATTACGCTTGTGGACAGCACAACCATAGCCCATAACGGCGTGGTAAAACATTTAAGAGAAATTTGTTCCAAAAATAATATTGCTTACCAGTTAAGAGTTGCGTCAAAAGGTTCCAACGACGCTAAAGTTATGCAACGCAGCGCGGGCGGCGTGCCTGTTTGCGCGCTTTCTCTGCCTGTAAGATACATACACTCTAACGTGGAAGTAGCCAGCAAAAAAGATGTGGACGCGGCCGTGGCTTTGGCAAAGGCTTTCGCGCTTGAGTGCGCACACAAGATTTATTAATTACTACTATATGGAGATTTTATGCCTGTAAAAACTTCAACTTTTAAGACGGACGCAAAAAAAGGGCAGTACTATAAAGTAAAAGATATATTAAAAGACGGCGACTTTAAAATAGCAAAGGAAGATTTAAAAGCCTTAACCTCGCTTGATATAATTTACAGGGCTTTGTGCGCCGTGCTTTATAACTATGCTCCGCTCTCGGGCCACCCCGGCGGCAGTATATCTTCGGGCAGGATAGTTAACAATTTAGCTTATAATATTATGTCTTACGACTTAAGCAACCCCGACAGGGACGACGCTGATATCCTTTCCTACGCGGCGGGCCACAAGGCTTTGGGGCTTTATGCAATGTCCGCGCTTCGCAACGAAATTGCAAAAGCTTACTCGCCCGAACTGTTGGCGAAAGAAGAACGCCAGTTAAGACTGGAAGACCTTTTGGGCTTCCGCCGCTCTCCCGCAAGCGGTACAAAACTTGTAAAAGAATTTAACGTTAAATCTTTAGACGGACACCCAGTCCCTCTTACGCCTTTTGTAAAACTGTCCACGGGCGCAAGCGGCATAGGCGTAGGCTCAAGCATAGGCTTGGGTTTGGCAGCCGCCGCGGTATACGGGCAGAATGCCCCTAAAGTTAACATTATAGAAGGAGAAGGCGGCCTTACGGCGGGGCGCAGCGCGGAAGCTTTGGCAATAGCGTCCAGCGCGGGCTTAGATAATGTTATTATCCATTTGGACTGGAACCAAGCCTCCATAGACAGCGATAAAGTTACGGCGGAAAACGGCGCATCGGGCGATTATGTGGCCTGGCGTCCCGCAGAATTATTTTATATAAACGGTTTTAACGTGATAGAAGTACAGGACGGCCTTGATTTTAAACAGGTTTACGCCGCGCAAAAATTTGCTTACAGCCTTTCCAACGGGCAGCCCACCGCCATAGTTTACAGGACGGTAAAGGGTTGGCATTACGGTATAGAAGGCAAGGCGAGCCACGGCGGCGGGCATAAATTTGCCTCCGACGGTTTTTACGCCGCGCTTAGCGAATTTGAAAAAACTTTTAAAGTAGCAATGCCCCGCTTTTGCGGCGACCCTACCCCGCAAGGGATAGAAGATTGCTTCTGGCAGACTTTGCTTACAATCAGAAAAGCCATCATAAAAAACCCCAAGAAATTTGAATATTTGGCAAACAGACTTGTTACTTCCCGTCAGACTTT